>JAWBNK010000006.1 GCA_038827615.1 Thermosphaera sp. | reverse complement strand
GCGACGGTGTTGCTGAAGTTTCTCAGGTCTATAGGCGCGAGCCCGGAGGTTACAGGCTACCTCGCCAGCCTACTCGACAACTTGGCAAGGGAGGTGACTGTGTACTATGACTCGAAGTATCTTGATGAGGGCTATATGAGGATGCGTGTCTTGACGGATGCGGAGAGGGAGAAGCTGGTGAAGACGGCGGCTGAGCTCGACTCGCGGCTGATCAGGTACAGGTACTTCCACCCGGGGTTCCGGAGGTTTGTGGAGGGAATGGTTGTTGACGGCGAGAAGAGGGGTTGGATTAGAACCTGCCTAGTGGGGCTGGCTGCTAGGACATTCTGCAGGCCGATAGAGATCAGCAGGCTACTGGTCAGGAACATAGAGTTTGACGGCGACAGGATGATTATCCGGCTGAGGACTGCGAAGAGGGGGAACGCAGTGGTCAAGATAGTGGATGACGAGGCCGTGGTGGATGCCGTGAAGAAGAGGCTTGATTGGCTGGCCTGGAAGGGCTTTGGAGGCCCTTACCTCCCCCTTTTCCCCGGGAAGGGATGCCCAAGAAAGGTGAAGAGCGAGGCCGAGGCAACCTTCCTAACACACACAGCCATGTATAACTATGCATACGAGGTCTACACGAGGGCCGGCATCAGCACAACCAGCGATAATGTCGTCACCATTCGTGACTGACTTTCCAGTTCTGCAGAAAGGGCTGAAAGAGAGCTTTTAAGCAGCTCAACCTCACTTCCATTCCTGTCTAACAGTCTTTGGATGTCTGAGAGGCTTTCATTTATGCTTCTCTGCCCCTCCCTCAAGCTTGAGAAATCTCTTCCAAGGTTGTTTAGTTGCGATTCAGCAGTTGATAGACGGCCCGACAGACCTACCAGCTCGGAAGACATGTTACTGACTTTCGACTCTGTATTCTTCAACCGCAACTCTATGGCCAGTGTTGTATCCCTCAAGAAAGTGATATCGTTCTTCATCGTCGTTATAAGAGTTTCGTAAGACTGAACATACCATGACAGTTCTTTTGATAATGACTCTATTGTCTCGTTGAAAGGCCTTGACTGGACATAGGGTATGTTTCTCGGGAGTTGTATGGATGTTTTTTCGCGTTAGATAGCCCGCCGAAATACCTCAGGTAGATGGCGTAGAGTGTCAATGTGGTTGGATAGACCGGTCTACTTACGCCTGCGATGGGGTCACCCACAAGGTCGCCGGCTACATTATCCCTTATATGTCCAATCCCCAGAGTATGGTACAATTCATGTAAGATTATCGCCTGTGTATAGAAAACAGGGTAACCAGCCAGTTCGCAACTGATTTCAACTTCTAATAGGAGAGTGTCGCTTATAATAGTCTGTCCAATGGTTGGCGGCTGTAAATTGGTAACTCTGAAGATCACATGAGCGGATTCCCTCCTGAAAGTTGTTTTAAACTTAACATCAAGTAGTTGTTCGTATCTCTCCCCTAACTCTGTTATGAACCTTAACACGGCTTCCCGATGAAATCGGAAAGCGGCAGGCAACTGAGAGATTATCCTATCTTCCCTATCTTCCTGCGGGCACTGTCCAGTTGTATCGACATAGACCAGCACCTCTGGCGGGATTGGAACCGGATAAATCTCTATCCAGTTTGTTGTCGCTAACGGGTTTAGACCGGCGAAAAACAACGCAGAAATAAAAAACGGGAACGTACATCCATCTCTCACCCACTGATGAAGATGAATTTGTCATAAGGCTCGATGATTAAAACCCCTGAAGTTGGATACCATCCTCCGCCTCCAGTCAGCCCTCCCCCAGAACCTCCTACTGTTAAAGTAACTGTAACTGTCCTTTCCTGTGATTTAGTGATTGTTGTGACTACTTGTACTGTACTTGTTCTTACAACTGTGTTTGTTCTTGTTACTGTCTGGTGTCGTTACTATGAACTGGGTGTGAGTATATGTGATTGTCTGCAGCTGCCCCACTCCTCCCGTGCCTCTAACCATCACATCGGCAAGAGACCTGTCCGTGGCGTTACTGTTTTTCCTGAACTCGAAGTCAACTGCCGGAGTAACCTTTCTGAGGTCGAATGTCCCCAACACTACGTTGGTCAGCGTCTTCCAAACCGGCTCCTCATCCTCTGCGAACTTCACCTCGCCGCTATAGTCTGCCACGAGCTGCAGCTGGCAGTTTACCGCTCCTCTGGCAAGTGCCGGCCTGAGCTTGCCATAAATTTGCTCCTCCTCGTGGCTGCTTTCTGGAAGTCTATCCTACCCGAAACACCTACACCCATTCTCTCCTCACCGTTGTACTGAAGTATCCCGAGCGTTCCGTCGTCGCACTTAAGTATTGTCTTAGTGTCGACCTTAACGCTATATTTCTCAGCCGTCCCCTCTAGGACTGCTATATTTACGTAGGGCTGGAGCCAGACCTCACCTTCAGCGCCCGTATCCTCGTCATATAGCTTAAGAGCTTTGTATCCTAGTTTATCAGGTTTCATCTGTATCCCGGCATACAGCAACCCCACGCCGCTCAGGGTGACTGCGCTACTGGTCTGATACTATATGGACTCTCCTATAGACAATGTGTAGCCCATCGTCGCACCTAGGCCGACCGGTTGTTGAGTCCCGGTACTAAGAACTGAGAAAAAGTTTGAGAGGGAGTCGACAACTTGGGATATAGGTGCTCCAATAGGCTTGATCAGCGGGTTCTATTGCAGCTGTCCTAGAGGAGTTCCTAGAGGTTGTAGAGGGGGGTGTGACCACCTAGAAGCTGAAGAAGCTGAGAATAACGACTAGTAGGAAGTCAGTTGCCACAAATACTGACAGAAACCTCTTCGGAAAACCCAGACCTCCTACGCCTGCTCATACCACGCCACCCACGCCCGCGTCATACTAGTGACTTGACGTCTTGTGCTGCAGTCGCTACAGCACCATAGTGACATGGCGTCTTATGTAGAGGGATAATATAGCACCAAAAGGTTTGTCCGTGGCCGTGTTGCCGTCAGCTAAGTCTTGGAAGCTACCTTTTTGGTTAAGCCGTTGCGTTTCTACACAAGCTGTTTAGAGGACACCGGGGGCATAGGGGTTTTCTAGGCGTACAGATTATAGCTGCGAGATCTAGTATGGCCCAGTTATACCGCGAACACTCTTCCGGGAGAACGTGCGCGTGGAGGTCGTGTATCTTCTTGATAATCCTTTGATCCCTTCTTGCCTCACCCGCCGGCCTCAGGTCGAAGAGCCGGCTCACCACCCTACACACGTTTGCGTCGATGACCGGCAGGTTCTTCCCGAAGGCGAAGCATAGAACCGCTGATGCGGCGTATTGGCCCACGCCAGGGAGCGACAGAAGCTCTTCGTAGTCGTCGGGGACGGTCCCGTTGAACCTCTCTATTAGAGTTCTCCCCATCTCCCACAACTTTCTTGCGCGCCATCTCAGGCCCAAGGGCCGCAGAAACCGCTCGATCTCTCTTGGGTCAGAGTTAGCTAGGGCCGTAGGGTTAGGGTACTTCTTTAGGAAGCTGGTATATACTCTTGCCACCTGATCCGATTTTGTCCTCTGCAACATCATTTCAGCGATCAGGATACCGTATGGATCTTGGTTCTGCCTCCAGAGATATGACCTGCCGTGATCTTTATACCAGTTCAGAATTCTCTGGACGATCTCGTCCTCTATATCCATTTCACGTTTTCCGCCCTATCACTAAATGGAATCGAGACCTTTTATAGATTTATATACGATCGGACATAAATATTTGCTTAACGCGAAAGACCGTGAGCAGCCGCGGGATGCTCCTCAGACCTATGTTTCTCCGCGAGAAAAGCGTTAAAATGTATCTTCAGTCCCTATACATCGCCCTTATCGCGTCTCGCCAGAATGCTGAAATCATACTGAACCATCAACCTGATGCCCTTGACCCGGATATGGCAAGAGGTCATGAGTTAGCAAAAAAGTCATTTTCATACTTGAAAAGATGGTGTGAGAGAATCCGCGAATACGCCGTCTCAGAGGAGGTTTATTCTAGACAGATCTGCGAGCCTGCCCGTTTGGCGGCAAGATACAGGCTGTCGATATCGACGAGTACGACGCTCTCAGGATACGTATTCTCAAAATCTGCGGAATTTTACGATCCATTCTTCGGGGAAAATGTTGTCGATCTGTCGGTGGTCATACCGTCGCTAGGATGCCCCCTGACCCTCCGGTGCCGTGCTGATCACGTTCGCGATCTCAACCCCGGCATGTATGAAATTGGGGGTGTGCAACCTATCCCCTACGTTAACAGACTTCATCCAGTCCATCTCTCCATCCGCAATAACCGTGGTGAGCTCATCCTCAAAGAGTTGGACCTTTTAAAGGCCTCGCTGTATGATCTTCGACGGTACCCATACTCCATCGCCTTCGAAAACTTCTGCAGAGTTGCCTCACGCCAATTGCGGGAAAAACTGCGAGGAGGAGTGGCGCTCGGCGCAATACAGGTCGTCGCGGGCTACTTATCCGATGTCAGGCTCCCCCTTATCAGCATCGCGGGCCGCTTCAACAGAGGTGTGGCAATCCAGCTTGTATGGAACGGCGATATTAAAGGCGTTGAGGCGCTGAGGGGGGAACCCGTCAGGGCACTCACCGTGACGTGGTATGGAAGAGGAAGACAGACTCTCCCCGAGGCCTTCATCATCGAGCCCGCGGAGAGTGATTCGGAGATCCTCGAGGATGACATCATCGGATTCGTTAGAGCTCGCATGAAGGTCGCTCAGGAGGCCATCCGGCATCATTACCCCAATGTCGATCCCTCACGGTTCAGAACAGGCTCCATCAAATGGGAGGCGGGATACCTGATTTGGGCACAGAATAAGGCCCCAACTAGTGACGATATTGTTGCCGGCTTCTTAGATCAGAAGCTTTCCCTGATGAGGCTTAGAGGCGAAATGCCGGGCCCGGCAGAGTATGCACCATTAGCTCTGTGGACTCTGATACTTGATCGTCAGAAAGTCCGTCTTCAAACGATAGCCGAAAAACTATATAGGAACAAATCCGTGATGTCGTGTATAGTGGAGCTGGTCAGGATGCATGAGAATGAGGAGCTCCTCCCAAAATCATTTAAGGAGCTGTGTTCAATTTTCGGTACTAATTTGACATACGAGGATGTTCTGTGGATGAGAGATACGGGCCTTATCAAGAAATTCGGAGGGGAAGTCAAAGTGACCAAAATAGGGGTCGAGGTCCTTTACGCGGCTACAGGAGCGGCGATTCTTGACTGGCTCCGACGAGAGTTGGAGGAGAAGGGGCTCATCGCCATTCCGAAAGCTGAGAGCTCTCTGAACGTGCCGGCATCCCTGATCCTGAGGGGTCTGGAAGATCTGCGGAGTGCGGGCGTGCGGCCACTACAGCTTGATGGGCTGGATACCCGTTTGATCTGGGTTATAGAGGGCGACGATCACCTGACGGAGTTTGCACGTACAATCCTAGCAAGGCTCGAATCAGACGTCATCGACGCACTTAGGAGAGTACCTCACGCTTTGTCTGTGTCAAAAATACTAGACGCTCTTAACAGGCGGATGGGCGGTCTCTGGATAAGGGAGATTCTCAGCACATTGCGGATGCGCGGAAGATTATTGGAGAAGGACGGAATGTGGATATATCCGGATGAGTCTAGGATAATGGACGTGCTGTCCGGGGAGCCGGATAAATTACTCACACTAGAGGAACTGATGAAAAAAGCAAAGATACCGGGGGCGAGAAAGTATATCGTCTTCTCTCTTCTGTGGGGGCTGGTGAAAAAGGGTGTCGTGGTTCAGCCCCGTAATGGGATGTGGGCGATAAAAACTGATGATCCGCACATCCTTAGGCGCAGAGCCGAGAACCTCATAAAGGCGGACTGTAAGCACCGGCTCCTTGAAATTCTGGACAAGTACTACCGCACGGATATCATAACCGCAAGGGCTAGGTTACGCGTCTGTATCAGCTGCCACGAAAACTTCAGATTCAGCGGAATTAACGTGGATAGACTGGCGGATGAGATACTCGAAGAGCTCGAGAAGGAGGGGCATGTTAGGCTTGCCGGAGGTGCAGTATTTAGGACGGAGAGGTGAGGGCCCTCAGATGGACAGGCGGCGGGTTCTCGATCTTTTCTGCGGAATGGGCGGCCTAGCCCTCGGTTTCGCTTGGGCAGGCTTCGAGGTTGTCGGAATGGATATTGACGATCAGGCCTGCGCGACTTACGAGTTGAATGGGGTGGGGAAGACGGCCCAAGTGGACCTCGTGAAAGAGAGGGTGGAAGGAGAGTTCGACCTAATCATAGGCGGCCCGCCGTGCGAGCCATGGTCGCTTCTGAACCTGACCAAGAGAGGGAGAAGACATCCAGCACACCCATGCCTGGGTGCCTTCTATGATGCTGTTCACCGGATTCGGCCGATAGCCTTCGTTATGGAGAAC
>JAWBNK010000005.1 GCA_038827615.1 Thermosphaera sp. | reverse complement strand
ATTATGGGGTTTCCAGATGACTTCCGCTTTCCCCAAGATATCGGCCTGACAAAGAAATATGAGATGATAGCTGACTCCGTCTCGCCAAAATTCTCCGTGGTTCTTGCTAAGGCTCTTAAACGTTCTCTGGAGCTGTGAACTAAGCCATATAGGTAATAGGCATGTAAAAAGATTTATGATCCCTCCCGCATTAAGGGAATATGCGCGAGCTATTCGTCACTGAACTTGTAAAAGAGATTCTTGGTCCGCGCTGCGGTTTACGGGAGGAAATCCGTGCGAATCCTCTCAGCGAATATATAACCGGAGTCCTAGCGCCGGTTTCTTCCCCGTCGGTTAGGGACATCGATGTGGAGTCGGAGATTGCACTTAACGAGTCGCAGGAATATGAGGAGGAGACAGATGACACCGACATCTATGTTCCGCCGCACCTTTCCCCGGTGCTCAATCCCAAGAGCAGACCTCCTTCGATCGGTCTATCCTTTATGGTGGAATACCACGGCGGAACAACACCGGGCATTGACGTGTGTCTTACATGGTCAAGATACTTTTGGAATGCTGATAAAAAAGTATGGAAAAGGGAGCCACGATATGCCATAAGAGCTATACCACTGGACAGCGATAAAAAATCTTTCCGGATAGGGCCGGATGGTGTAGAAACCACCCCAGACCGTGCTGAGATACACCTGCACGTTCTCGTTAGAAATTGGCAGGGAAATCGAGCATTCGTCACGCTCTACCAAGTTAACGGGATCCGTTTCACGCCCGCCTCCATCGGCGACACGCCAAGTCCAGAGCATCACATTTTCCAGCCCCAGATAAGAGTTGTATGCTGGTCCGGGACGAGAGTCATTCCCGTGATACAGAAGGAGCCGCTGAGGGAGGAGGAAGGGGAGCTGTCGTTCCTCTATAGGCAACGGCCAATCCTTGCGCGTGGGCACCTATGCTCCGCGGTGTGGAGGGATGTCGACCCAGAGAAGCCCTATGAGGGGAGACTCGATTCGCCGGAATGCGTTAATGAGCCCCCCTTCCACTGGCTGGATGGCGATATCTTGCCAGAGCAGGAAAAAAGAAGGTTCGTGTGCCCGGATGTTAGAACAGAATTTGTTCCGATTTACGCCATCCCCATGCCCGATATGGAGTGGAATGAAGAGAGTTATGGCTCCTCTCCTGAATTGAGCGCTGAAGTTCTCGCCGAAAGTTGGGACCCAAGCGAGTTGCGCTCGAGGCTGGAACCGTTAGCGTTGGCATATCGAAGATGGATTGATGAGTTACGAGGCTCACTGGTGGAACTATCGGAAAGTGAACGGGAGATTGCGGAGCGCCTGATAAAACGCTGTGAAGATGCCCTTAACCGCATAACGCGGGGTATTGATCTGCTGTGCATGGATGATGATGCACGGCTCGCATTTTGCTTCGCCAATAAGGCCCTCGACATTCAGCGGAGATGGGCTAAGGGGAGCGGGCTGAGATGGAGGCCCTTCCAACTCGCATTCATCCTTTTCACGATAGAGTCAGTTTTAAGAGAGGACTCCGCTTGGAGGGACGTCTGCGACCTCCTCTGGGTGCCCACCGGCGCCGGAAAGACTGAGGCATATCTGGCGATAGCGGCACTTGCCATGGCTTATAGGAGGAGGAGAGCCTTGCGCAGAAAAAATGGCGACAGAACAGGAGGCGGGGTCTCCGTAATCACGCGATACACCCTGAGGCTGCTCACAATACAGCAGTTTAGGAGAGCTCTGGCGATGATCACCGCATGCGAATATCTCCGGGTCCATGGTCTGGGGTGCGAGGTGCCCGTTGGATGGAGACCCTCCAGATGTACCATCAATGACGATTATCTATGGGGATCCTTGCCATTCTCCATCGGTCTGTGGGTCGGGGGAGGCGTCACACCCAATAGCCTACAAGAGGCTTGGGCCGGGAGGGAGGTTCCCGGGGCTCTCAAAATCTTGAAAGGCTCGCATGATAGAAGTGAGCCTGCCCAAGTTATGAATTGTCCGGCATGCGGCGCAATACTTTCGGTACCCAAAAACGGCTTAAGGCCGGGAAGATACAACCTGCATCTGGTGGTGCGTTCGTCCGGCGCTCAGAGCCTTCGTAACGCCATCACCGACCTAGCGGGCTCCTACGGGAGGTTAAATGTTGTCTCAGCAGATCTATCGCCACATCATTCCGACGGATACTTTACTATTTCACTATTGATAGACGTTAAAGAGCAGATCAGCGACCCGGATATTGACAGATTATGGGAGGCGCTGAAGCATAAGCTAGGTGGTGTTGAGCTCATCTCCATCCGCGCGTCTAGGCCCGGCTATTTCATCCGCCGATACTTAGGACAGCACGGCAACAAGGTTGAATACGATTTTGAGATATTCTGTCCGAACCCGAGATGCGGGCTTCGCGTTCCGTGGTGTGGGGGAGCGCCTGCGGGCTTGATTCACGGCAGGCCGCCGCAGATACCTGCACGCCCTAACTTTCCTGACGGAAACAACCCTATCGATGTTCAAGAGCCGTTCCGCCTTAGCTCATTGAATGTCTCTGACCGTATTCCAATCCCGGCTCTCACCGTGGATGATCAGATTTATCACAGGATACCATCCATGCTCGTCTCGACGGTAGACAAATTCGCGAGACCTCCATTCGAGCCCCGTGCCTCCGCCATCTTCGGAAACGTCGAGTTCCATCACTGTATTGGAGGATATTATAGGCGCGGTCTGCATTATCTGCCGGTCAACAAAGGCCATCCGGTACCGTCTGGGACCGGTAAGGGGAGATTTTTCGTCGATATTCACCCGCTGGACCCGCCCGACCTTATACTGCAAGACGAGGTTCATCTCATAGAGGGGCCGCTGGGCAGCCTAGTGGGCTTCTACGAGACCGCCGTGGATTTCCTCTGCAGCCAACAGACCGGGTGGCGAGTGAAGTACATAGCCTCAAGCGCAACGATTCACGGGGCCGACAGGCAAGTTCGGTCGGTGTTCGCCAGAAGGCTCCAAGTTTTTCCGCCCCACGGTCTCTCAGCAGACGACAGATTCTTCATCAGAGAGAGGGAGACCCATTCGCTAGATGACAAAATTCCGGGCAGGCTGTATGTCGGAATATGTGCTCCAGGGAGAGGCCCCCACACGCCCCTAGTGAGGATATGGGCGCGTCTTCTTCAGACTGCATGGAACAGCAAGAACAGGCCCAATATAGACGCCTTCTGGACTCTCACCGGATACTTTAATGCCATCCGGGAGCTCGCTGGAGCTAGGGCACTTTACAGGCAGGACATCAAGGAGCGTATCGGCTCCATCGCGCGCGGAAATCCGCGTCCACTCCCAGAGGATAGATGTGTGGAGCTGTCTAGCAGAACCGGCTCTGATGAGCTGCCAAGCATACTTAACTTGCTCAATGAGTCCTATCCCAATGCTCAGGACGCGCTATTCACAACATCGATGTTTGGAACAGGTGTCGACATACCACGTATAGGACTGATGGTGGTTAACGGCCAGCCCAAAACCACAGCGGCATATATCCAGTCCACCGGACGAGTCGGAAGGGGCGCGGGTGGTCTGGTGGTAACTTTCCTGAGGGCTACAAGGCCACGCGACCTAGTTCACTATGAATTCTTTGTCGGTTACCACCGCCAGCTTCACAGATTCGTAGAGCCCGTAACTGTGTTCCCCTTCTCGCCGGGAGTCATAGACAGGTTCTCCGGACCTCTCCTCGTCTTTATGTTAAGAAATATGCGTGGGACGCTGATCTCTTGGCATGAAGAGGGCTCGGCTCCGAGAATGTCCAGCGCCAGATCCACTGTCTCTGAAGTGAGGACCGTCATAGATGCGGTAGAGAACCGATACCGGAGCACAAACCTCCTGACGGTTCAGGGGACAAACATAAGGAGGGAATTGGAATCAAAGCTGGACCGCTGGCAGAACATAGCAAAAGCCCACCCCGACCTGAGGTATGTGGAGTATAGAGACGTGAAACACTCCGTGGTCCTTGGCGACGCACAGCATCAATACCGCAAAGAGATCGATGTGGTCTACTCGGACGCCCCTCAGTCTCTCAGAGAGGTTGAGGACACCACGGGTTTTGAGGCGTAGGAAGGGTGAGAACTCCGTGGTGCAGCATATCAGGCTTTCCCAGTTCGTCATCACATACGGTCCTGGGGCAATAATAGAGGGCCCCGGAGGCCCCCGGGTTATACCCCGCCCGGATATCGGGCTCTTCGAATCCGGACGCGGCCTGAGACCTTCTGATTACGACATAGCCGATCAAAGGATGTCGGAGGGATTGTTAGAGAGGGCGCGTATATTCAGGCTTCCAACCAATGCGGAGTTGGGAGCTCCAGCAGATCGGCCTCTGTACCGCACACGCGCCTTTCCTAAGTGGCGGCTATGCCTTAACAACCAAGCCCACGGTGACGACCGCTCGGTGCTTTTTCGTTTAAGGCAATGTCCCTCGTGCAAAACGGTCAGTAGGTATGTTGAGCCCATCAGATTCATCGCCGCATGCCCGCGGGGACACATGGATGACGTCGGTTGGTACGAGATCGTCCATGGCAATTCTGCCACCTGCCCGCACAATGACTGGTTTTGGTGGAGAGGCGGCGGGGGAGCCCTCAGCAGAATAGAGCTGGAGTGTCCTCGTTGCCATGCTCACGCAAATCTAGGACGGGCATATGTACAGCGGTTCCGCTGTAGCGGCAGGTTCCCTGAAAGGGAGCCGCTCGGCTCGGGGCCGCTCTATCAGGAGTGCGGTGGACATATGTTGATGATACAGCGGCAGGCCTCTAATCTGCGCATTCCGGAAATAAGGACGCTGTTCACAATTCCGCCGCGTCATACCGAACTGCATCTTTTGCTGCAAGATACATCAATACGTACAATGTTGATCGGCATGAGGGGTATATCCTCTAAGCAGGAGCTGGAATATATACTCAATAATTTGGTGAGCGGAGGTCTCATAAAGCAGGACACCGCACGTAAGATCCTAAGATACGAGTGGGACGAGATTCAGCGGGCCATCAGCGAGATACTTACGCCCGTGCCGCGAGATTATGAGGCACTGATTTTGGAAGAATTCCACGCCTTAGTACGCGGATCAGTGGAGGGGATACCTCCGTATCGCGGCCCGAGGCCACGATCCCAAGTCTTTCTTGAAATAAATCCCCAATCAGTCCAGCGTTTTCGTGGGTCCGGTGGAAAGGTGCTCCGCGTCGTTCCCGTCTCCCGTTTAAGAACGGTCATAGTTCAGAAGGGATACCGCCGAGAGGTCGATACCCAAGTTCCCGCCGATCTAGTGGATATAGGTTTCCCCGACCCACTCAATCCACACCAAGAATGGTATCCGGGGGTGGAATTTCTGGGCGAGGGTATCTTCATTATGCTAGATGCCGGGGACGGCTGGCACTTTGATCTGGAAGGCCGGTCAGCAAGTGAGTGGCTCGAGGCATACCGCAATTCCGACGGCTACCCCGATCATGTTTTCCGAGGGAAGATGAGACATGAGCTTCACCCGGTCTTCGTATGGTGGCATTCACTGGCGCATCTCCTCATCAGAAGCGTGTCGATATATTCTGGATACTCTTCCGCATCGATGCGTGAAAGGATCTTCATTGAGCTCGATGGCTCTAAGGCAAGGGGTGGAGTACTCCTATATGCGACACAGCCCGGAAGTGAGGGAACGTTAGGCGGCCTTATCGCATTGGTCCCTCACTTTACGGATATCCTAGAGAATGCCTTGGACACGCTTCACTCATGTTCAATCGACCCAATCTGTGCCGAAAACCTGTTCAGGGTCGGGGGTTATATCGGAGCCGCATGCTATGGGTGCCTACTGGTCTCAGAGACGTCTTGCGAACACAGAAATATGTGGCTCGACAGAAACCTTCTAAGGGATAACCCACCTTGAACGACGTATGGATCCTCGCAACCGGTCCCGAGCTCCTCAGGGAGGGAGTACGGGGAATCGAACCCGTTATTGAGGAGCTGATAGCATCGGCGCGCAGCGAAATTCATATTGTGGCCTACCTTCTCACCCGTCAGGCGGCGCGCATTTTGGACCTCACGGAAAAGGCGGCAGAACGGGGGGTGAGGGTTACCATTATTATCAACCGGCTGGAGACCCAAGACGAATTCATCAGATCGAAACTAAATTTTTTGCGGAGATCGTCGTCCAACATAACGGTCTACAATTTTTCCGACCTCGCGGGACGGCAGCTCCACGCAAAAGTCATCATAGCCGATAGGATCAGGGCCGTTATAGGCTCCGCAAACTTGTCTTGGGGAGGGATGGTCACCAACTACGAGATTGGGGTCATGCTAGAGGGAGATGCGGTTTGGAAGCTGGCGGCGTTGGTAGATTCGTTCATAACCGCGATGCAGGGGAAGGGCCTTTTCCTTCAAGAATACGAGTGACCGGCAGGGCGTGAGTAGAGGTTGCCGGCTCCTATCCTTCAGGCTAAAAACGTCTATGCCTTCACACAGAGAGCCCTAGCCGCGATCCTTGTTAACTTATAGAGATGGACGAAGTATCTGCTGGAGAAGTCGTCATCCTAGCTTATAAAGGCTATGATTCGGAAACTATCTCGCAGATAGTGGGTAGATTGCGCAAAGAACTCGCGTTTGCTAGGTGGTGCATGGAGCTAGTTGCCGTATCAGACGTTTACGAAAACGATCGCTTAGTTAAGGAACTTGTTTCAAAACTGAATCCTGCAGACAAGAACAAGAGAGTCGTCATCATAGCTGGTGACCTAGATGTGAAGCTCTGGCATGCTGTCCCTACAGAGTATGTTAAGAATGCCTAGAAGATCCTGCTGCTTCTAAAGGATGTCGCAGATTTTGTGCTCTTCGTGCCAAATGACTCTGATTCTGAGGAAATAGATTCCCCCAACTGATGGCATAGTAAACATAGATAGGTCTACCTTCTTCATAGTGGAGAGGGGTCGAGTCAGGGTAGGATTCATAGGTCTGGGCGGAGCGCCCTCCAACAGTGTCAAGGAAAATGAGCCCTAACGTATTTATGGAACGAGAACGTCCCCATGGTTTCTCAAGGCATATTCTCAGATCTCAGGATATGTATCGAGGAAGACATGTTCGAGAAACCCGACTACATCGTGCTTATAACGCACTCCCAGCCGTATAGGGTCGCAGATTATTCCACCTCTATAACTTTAAGGGATGGCACAATCTTAGAGGAGATGTCCCTTGAGCTGCAAGGCAGAATACCAATTATAGATAAGAAGTAGGAAGACGGGAAGAGGCTGATAACTACGAAGAGACTCGGGTCAAAGATAATCAGAAAGTTTGTCGAGAACTATAAGCTTGGCATCCACATCTTTGGACACGTCCATAAGTAGGGAAGGCTATTCGTGCAGAGCCAGCAAACAGCGTTCTTTGACGTAAGCCACCTATCGTCACCGCCCTACAAGTTGACTGGCCGAAAGTTCTTAACGCTCCGTCTGACGAAAGACGAAACCGAGTACACGTTCGACAGTTTCGTAAACAAGAACCTGAGCTTTAAAGACTTCATCGAAGTATACCTATAGGTGTCTGGGCCGTGGCCTCTAAGCGTTACATGATCTTGCTGTCAACCTCGCAGCGAAGGTCTAGCGGCCCTAAACCCCTCCCGGCAATCGAGAGGTACCAAGGAGTATTCTTCCCTGTGCTTAAGAAATACTTGCGAGAAGGAAAGCTGAAAACATAGACATCATTATCGTGTATGACAGGTTGGGGCTCTGCGGTCAGAAGACAGGGTTACCTACCATAAGCCGTTTAAGGAGAAGCTTGAGCTCACTAAAGAGTATGTGGAGAAAGCTAGGGAAGAAGACTATCCAAGCTGAAGAATATCTATAGCGAATCAGACTACTCGGGGGTCTTTATGGCCTGCGGACGAGACTTCTTTAAACTCATCAAAGTTTCTGCAAGGGAAAGGGCTTTGGGGCCAAAGGCACAAGACCTTAAGAAGCGGATACTAAGCCACTCTCCCGAAGGAGACACACCGCCTCACACTCCTACAAGGCTACAAGGAAGAGAGAGGCTGGGCGGAATACAATAAAGGCCAAGTATGACCGCCCAAACAGTTTTATAAAGATTAACCCGTAGGTAACATAGGTTACAAGCCATGTCGCTAGAACCTCATACCCGAAACGCTAAGGATCTATTTGACCTGTCGCTGGACCTAAGGGAATTCCTAGAGCTCTGGCGAAAGACGAGAGAAGAAGACGCAAGTCAGGATGAGAGGAAGCTGCTAAGCGGAATGGTTAAGAGGCTAGCCGAGGAGCTGAACGTCCTCCCGTTTCGAGGCCCTCTCCCACAGCATCTGCTAACCCGAAGGCCTAAATTATTCCCGAGATGGACGGGCGATGCCGTAGACAAGGTTTTGAACATTATGGCAGAATACCTGAGTTATAGATATGATCACGTGGTCTGGGAAGATATATGTAGGAACCCCGAGACCGTCAACGAGTACATAAATAGGAATCCAGCCAGAAGGGAGAAAGCAAACGGCTTCATCTTCGAGCTTATAGCCAGACGATGGCTCAAAGAAGTAGGAGGAGAACACTGGCGCAACGTACAGAGAATACAAGTCTTGACCCCTCCAAGATTAAGGTCAATAGGCATCGACCTTTGTCAGATATCCAAGCGAGGACTAAAGCACGGTATAGAGGTCGACGCTTTCTCCGCGCTTAAGTCCAACCGACAGCTTAACATATCTATAGCTGAAATCGAATGCTCGTTAACCAATTCGGCTCTCGTACTAGAAATGGTTGCGAAGGCTATAATCCTAGCAGAGTACTTTAAAAAGTATGTAGATATAGATGCCCACTAAGCTGAAATTGCGTTGGTGGGATGGAGACGCCTTACGCAAACAGAGAAAGACGACCTAAAGGGGGAGCTGCGATGGTACGTGGTCCAGTACCTACCTATGAATCGCGTTAGCTACTCGGAGGACCATGTTAACGTCTATGACATAGAAGACATGCTCAAATCGACAAAGAATCTAAAAACAGACCTTGCAAATGTAATCACGTATATAAGCTCGATGAGAAGCTAATGGAGTTCTGTTAAACTTAGGTGTTAGGCTTTGAGGCTGTCTAAAAATTCTGATAAGTATGTTAGGTCTTTAGAGGTAGGATATGAAACGTGAATACGTCAATTAAAGAAACCTATGAAGAGATGGTGTCCGGATAAGGAATGGTATTTAAGGGTCTGGTAGGCTTATCCTTGCCATGGACATTGTGGCCCTAATTTCTAACTGCTTTAAGCGTAATAAAAGCCGCGAGGTTAATATCTTAGCTATCTCGGAGTACATGTTCCAAGTATCCATGGGCTCTGAATAGGCTTGGCCTAGAGTATGAGCATCATAGGTTCGGTATATGTAACAGGTTTGAAAGACTCTTCAGGTGTCTAAAGGAGAGGGCAGAGATATTACACGATAAGCCAAGCCCTAAGGACTATATACAAGGAATTAAGAACCTTAACCTATTCACGCTGTACTACATTGCTATGAGAGGTGGAAGCGGCTGACATTGCTTATCCGGACACTACCATCAGCGGTATCCTTAGGTTTAAGCCTTAAATACAAGTGGCAAGGCATCAAGGAATGTTTATACTAGGCTCTTAAGGCTATCTGCTCTTCCTAGGCTTCTTACCTCTTGCTAGTAGGCTTGCCAACCTCTTGAGCTCCCTCTCCATCTCTGAGAGCTTAGACTGTAAGCTAAGGTATTCTCTCTCCAGCTCGGCTAGCCTCTTATCCCTCTCCTCGAGCCTACGCTTCATCTCGACCTTTGCTTCCATGGCTTCCGACACCGTCAGCTCCTCTATCCCATTCACGTATGCATTGAGCAGCTCATCCTCGGAAGGCTTATAGTAGTTTGAGGCTAAAGATATCTTATGGCCTAGAAGAGTCTCGACCATAAGCCTTCCAACTCCTGAGCTCTCAAGCCTTGTAGCGAAGAACTTCCTGAAGCCGTGGACAGCCTTGACGTCGTGAGGTCTACTTTTAGACCTCTCCCTAAGCCCAGACCTCTCCCATAGCTTGTGTAGCTGATTCCTCAAGGTCTTTGAGTCTGCTGGAAGAGGCATACCCTTACTCTCAGACCTACTCCACTTAACAATCCTTATCAGTGGGCTCTCAGGAGTTATCTCTTCTCCCTCAACCTCGCGGGCACGCCTATACTCCATCAAGAACTCGTATGCTTCAGGAGTTATGAATGTTGTATAGGCTTCCCCACCCTTGCTTACAGGGACTACGAGCTTGGCAAACCTATACCCTTGATACTCTACAGGCGTTAGATGCTTCCACCTGAGATGCTCTACGGAGCCTATGCGTATCCCAGAAGAGCATAGAAGCAGTATCAAAGCCTTCATCCTTATGTCCGCATGCTCGAGCAGCCTCCTTACCTCATCCTTCGTTGGAGCTCTATCTAATCCGACCTTCTTAGCCTTAGGCATCAACTTAGATATCTTCCACCAATTTAAAGAATTTTCCAAATCGTTCATTACTAGAAGATGCTTCACTGCTTGAACATGCTGTCTAATGGTAGAACCGCTAACACCTCTAGCCTTATGCGCATCTACAAAGATTACGATTAGATGCTCGAGCCTTCTAGGATCCTCTCTTGCAAGCCCAACAACATCGTCAGGAGACAGTCTAGAGAATCTCAAGAACAAGTTGAGCTTCTTAAGGTAACAATCCCTAGTAGTAAGGCTTCGAAACCCAACTAAGAAGTTTTGGAGAACACCACCATTTCCTTGAAGAGAACTTAACTCATCCAACCCAAAAACATCCTAGACTCGATACTATATTAGTTTGAGCCCAAATATGTGTGCGGGGGGTGGGATTCGAACCCACGAACCCTTCCGCCCTTCTCATTCTGGCCTACGGGAGCGGGTCTCTCGACTCCGGCTTAGGTAGATCTTAAGCCCGCCGCCTTTGACCTGGCTCGGCCACCCCCGCCTCAAGAGAGAATATCGACGGCTAAAAAATAAACCGTCCGCATGCAAGGTCGGCCTTCAGGGGTAAAGACTTTAACCAAGTGTTGCAGGCTTTCTCACGGGGGCCCGGGTGGCCGAGTGGCTAGGCGGCGGCCTGCAGAGCCGCTTTACAGGGGTTCGAATCCCCTCCCGGGCTCTGGAGAGGCTTATCTTAATTCCATCCTAATTG
>JAWBNK010000004.1 GCA_038827615.1 Thermosphaera sp. | reverse complement strand
CCCGGGAAAACCCCCGGGTCCGCGCCGCGGACCCGGGTGATCAACCCCTCATCAACCCCATGGACCCGGGCCCACAGAGGAGGCAGGGGAAAGACTTAAATAGAGGAAAACAAAATAAACAAATCAAGAACCAAAAACAGAAACAATAGAGAAAAATTGAAAGCAAGGCCTCGCTGACCGCTGAGCCTGGCTTGGCGTTGAGCGAAACAATAGAGAAAAATTGAAAGTTTCACAAGGCAATCGTCCTGGTAGGCGAGGGGGCAAACGGAAACAATAGAGAAAAATTGAAAGACTTCGCTCGCAAGGAAATACTCTGTGTAGCTGTAGTACGTGTGAAACAATAGAGAAAAATTGAAAGCTCATTTGGGCCTGCTCATCCCAGTCCTCGTCACACCTATAGAAACAATAGAGAAAAATTGAAAGTAAAGCGAGTTCATCAATACTTTTGAAAAATTCCTAGTTACCTGAAACAATAGAGAAAAATTGAAAGTAAAGCGAGTTCATCAATACTTTTGAAAAATTCCTAGTTACCTGAAACAATAGAGAAAAATTGAAAGTTTTTAATAAAATAAAATATTTGGTGAGGTAAATGAGCGATATGAAACAATAGAGAAAAATTGAAAGATATTTCTCTACTATTATCCTGCAGTCACCGTCCAGACAGTTGAAACAATAGAGAAAAATTGAAAGCGAATATGTTGCTAACGCTTACACCACGTCCAATGAGACCATGAAACAATAGAGAAAAATTGAAAGCACATCTTCAACGCCCGCCTCAGTAAAACCGTTTCTCTCGAGAAACAATAGAGAAAAATTGAAAGTTAATACACGCACTAGCATGGTCGATATGAAGATCGTAGGGGAAACAATAGAGAAAAATTGAAAGTGGCATGCTCACATCACTTTTAGCGCACGCGGCCGCGGGCGATGAAACAATAGAGAAAAATTGAAAGGAGAATATAGCAGCCGAAGTCAAGGCAGCGTTCGCCAAGGGCCGCGAAACAATAGAGAAAAATTGAAAGCTGTAGAATACGACGACATAATACTGATTATTATACTGATAGAAACAATAGAGAAAAATTGAAAGCATTTTTGTTGAGCATCCCTCGAGGAGGTCTTTCTTCCTGAGAAACAATAGAGAAAAATTGAAAGTTAGCTGTACTTCTAGTAGTGGTAGCTATACTTGCAAGGTCAGGAAACAATAGAGAAAAATTGAAAGCAACAAATTCCAGTGGGCTTATAAAGAGGTATATCGACAGTAGGAAACAATAGAGAAAAATTGAAAGTTCTCCCTATCAACTTGCTTAAGCGTTAATGCAGTGGTCAGAAACAATAGAGAAAAATTGAAAGTCCTCAGCCCCGACAGCCCAGTGCTCTTAGCGTATTCGCGAAACAATAGAGAAAAATTGAAAGTTGTCGACTAACCTACCCTTCAGCCCCCTCCTCGAGGACTCGAAACAATAGAGAAAAATTGAAAGTCAGGAGCTGCCAAAAATAGCTCTCACTCTCTCTCTTTCCCGAAACAATAGAGAAAAATTGAAAGAGCAGTTTCTTTCATTGAATTGAGTTTTTCCAAAAAAACGCGAAACAATAGAGAAAAATTGAAAGGCTAAGCTTTGGACCATCAGTATTAACCGAGAAGACAAGCATGGAAACAATAGAGAAAAATTGAAAGTAAACTAGCTCAGATCTATTATCATTTGTCAAAATCGAAACAATAGAGAAAAATTGAAAGCTTAATAGTTTCCAATATTGAGACACGATCTTTTTCATATGAAACAATAGAGAAAAATTGAAAGCTTTGACTACCACGACAACGACTATATTATTGCGGGCATTAGAGAAACAATAGAGAAAAATTGAAAGTCAAACACTCGCAAAGATCTCAAAGATGCTAAACCTCAGCGAAACAATAGAGAAAAATTGAAAGACGACTAACGCGGTCTCAAGCATAGGGTCCGATGTAGGGAAACAATAGAGAAAAATTGAAAGAACGCCTTATCGACGCCTGTATCCTCTGATCGCTCATTAAGTGAAACAATAGAGAAAAATTGAAAGACTTCTATTTTGTTTTCTATTTTGTTCCCTGATTCCATATGAAACAATAGAGAAAAATTGAAAGACCATTATAGTCGTGTACGACTTGAAAACAGACATCGATAACGAAACAATAGAGAAAAATTGAAAGCGAATAGCGGCTTGAAGATGTGTGGCTTGTGAATCCAGAAACAATAGAGAAAAATTGAAAGCGTTTCTCGGCTTGATGAGCCGTGGAAAGTCCAGTTTCATGAAACAATAGAGAAAAATTGAAAGCGAATATCTGATCCTCGCCGACATAGACATAGTCGCTTCTGTGAAACAATAGAGAAAAATTGAAAGGTTCAACAACTGAGTCGTTAAACGGGCTTAAGGCGTTCAGCGAAACAATAGAGAAAAATTGAAAGCGCTCCAATGCAGGCTTACTACCGCTTACTCCTACGTCCTTGAAACAATAGAGAAAAATTGAAAGAGAACTGGTACAAGCGGATTTTGAAGTGAGATAGTCCAGAAACAATAGAGAAAAATTGAAAGGATACATGAAGAATAGCAGCGGCCGAGTCAGCCGCGAGATCGTGAAACAATAGAGAAAAATTGAAAGACCTGTCGCATGTAGCGAGAAAGCATAATGCTAAATTCAAGAAACAATAGAGAAAAATTGAAAGATATTTAATGCTTACCGTCAATTGTGTAACAATAGAAAGAGAAACAATAGAGAAAAATTGAAAGATCATTTCATCGTCTCTCATGTAAAACCTCGAGGTTTCATTGAAACAATAGAGAAAAATTGAAAGCGATAGTTAGTTTTTTCAAGCAACGCGTTGAGCATGAGCAGAAGGAAACAATAGAGAAAAATTGAAAGATACCTAAGATAGCCCATGTCCACGAGAAGCCTGTAGAGAAACAATAGAGAAAAATTGAAAGTAGTAGAGCGTCGTCTCTAGGCAAAAACTTGTTACTCGTGAAACAATAGAGAAAAATTGAAAGTCTTGGTTCAGAAGCCCTCTCAATAATTAATTATTATAAGAAACAATAGAGAAAAATTGAAAGTATTGCCCTGCCCTAACACTAGATCAACTATGTTTAACCCCGAAACAATAGAGAAAAATTGAAAGAAAAAAACAGCGGTTTTAAAATAAGTGTTAAACGTAAAGTGAAACAATAGAGAAAAATTGAAAGTGAGAAACGCTGTCATGTTTTCATCTTTGATATATCTCGCGAAACAATAGAGAAAAATTGAAAGAGCAAGTGGTGTTTCACGTTCAGCCCCTCGAGCGTTGAGAAGGAAACAATAGAGAAAAATTGAAAGTTCACATATAAAATAAAAGACACATATGTTCATGAACTGTCGAGAAACAATAGAGAAAAATTGAAAGTTGCAAACCTGACACCCAAGTCCTTAACGTTGTATGTTAAGAAACAATAGAGAAAAATTGAAAGCTTGTATTATCATTAGTCCTAGTCTATTTGTGACTATTGTGAAACAATAGAGAAAAATTGAAAGATAGGTTGTGTTGAGCAAGTGGTCGATTGGTCTAGCTTTGGATTGTGAGCGGTGTGGAGGTGGCGGAGGTAGAGTGAAGAGTTTTGCTAGGGCTAGACTGTGGATTGTATTGTCTTAAAAGTCGTTGGATAAAGTCAGTGTCGATCTAGTGGTTTGCACGGAGTATGTGATCATTGCTTTGGATATCGATGGGCTTTCAGGCTTTCATTAAGTCTTCTCCGATCTTATCCACCACTTTCTCAATGATGCTCCAGCACTCCGGCCTCACTCTGAGTTCAACGTAGCTCTGGGCTCTTACCTCTAGTAGCTCCTTGAGGAAGCCTGCGTGTGCAGTGAAGTTCCTCTTGATTCTATCGATGTCTTGACTACCGGGAGTGCCCGTGCACAAGGGTTCCTCCTCCTCACCCCTGACCCTTGCGTAAACCGTCCAGTAGCAGGGGATGTCGCCCCTCTTCCTCAGCCTCTCCAGCTCTCCGATCTCCTTATCCACCAGCACGCTTATCACCTCTGAACCCCTGAACAACTCCCTTCTCGCCCTCTTTACTTCTTCAAGAGTTACAGGTGGATGCTCGCGGACTGAAACCCTCCCAGCTCCGAGCATTATCGCGTGCGCATGCATGAGCAGTCGGAAACCATCTTGAAGCTTAGAGAACGAGGTCCGGCAGACACTGCCGTTGGACTCTACTCTCGCCTTCCTCCTCCAGCACTCCAACGCCCTGTCAGCCAGATCTAGAAACACATCAGCCCTGCGCAACCATCCTCCCGGAATACTCAACAGCTCCACCAGGGCGCCAACCCTGTACAGTGCCACAATCCTCAATAGAGACTGCTTAAGCTCCTCAAAATCCTTCTCAACAATGCAGCACGAGCGAGTATCCGTCAGCAGCTTTTTCACCGAGTTCTTAGAATACCTTAGGTACTTCGTGATCTCCCATGGAGGTATCTCAGCCCGCTGGAGGAGGTTGTGTTCAACCCTCATAACCGGTCCTTCCGGCTCAGGCCTACAAGGGTCCTCGGCCGACCTTCTTGGGAGTTCACTAGAAGAGAAAGGATCAGTGTTGAGCACTTTAATAGCGACCTCCCTTCCATGTGCTGCGAGCATCGAAGCCGCCTCGAAAACTGCTTCACGAACCAATATTGTGAAGTAGTTCACGCCATGCGTAGTGTCGAGCAGGATCTCGAGCCGGCGCGAATCATCCGCTTGTTTCAGCTTCTCAGTGACGTGCTTATAGGTGTAGTAGAGGGCTTCCAGCCTAGCGTCGTCCGGGGCTGCTCGGAACTCTGCCTCTATCCCACGAGCCCTCTTCTTCATGATTCCGGGCAACACTTCAATCCTGACGTCCAGCGAATCCTTAAAGCATAGATACTTGAACGCCTCCCTGCGCACGGCATCGACCATTGAGTCATACTTTAGACCGGGATCACAATTCTTATCGTACAGAGTGTCCAATACGAATATTATGACTAGATCGGGTCGAGCGCTGGGGGAAGAGGCTATGAGGGACAGGGGTGAAAAACCCTTCACACACAATTCTTCACTACAGTATTCGACAAACCGCCAGTTCCTCGGATCCCCCCAAGGGTGGATCGAAACCCTCAAGGGCTTGCCGACCCCTCCAGCCCCTCCCCCGTGTTAGCGACTCCCCTCGACCGCTCCTGCCCTAGCCTGATGGAGGTGAGCAATAGGTCGATCAAAGCTTTTGCCTCAACAATCCTCATGAGGCACTTCCTTACGTCTTCGCCGGGGACGTGGTGGAGATTTACGGCCTGATCAACCTCTTTTCCAAGTAGTGCACCGAGCTCTCGCAAAGCATCCTCACGCATAGCAGAAATGTAGGAGTACATCGTCTCGCGCCTTACCAATCGGTACAATCCACCACTTCCCCCGTCCCCCGAGCACAGTGCTCTCAGCTCGTCATCGTCCAGCGCGGCGATGGTGGACAGCATCTGAAGGTCTCTCTTGTAATCGCTGAGGCTTGATTTCTCAATTAGTTTAAGCACAGAATACACTCCTTCGAGAGTAGCTAAAGCCGTCAGGGGCTGGGGCCACCCCGCCTGTTCTCTCCGCGGGCTCATAACCCTAACCAGCTTGCAAGCATCGCTACACTCCAACACTCTGGGGCTGGCGAAAGGCTCTATGACCACGCCTCCACGCCCCTCGGATTTAACACTCCGCAACACTCTGACAACTCTGTCATAGAGCTCCAGTATTGGATAATCACCCGCCTCCACCACCACGGAGGATGAGAACGATAGTGGATACACTGCCCTAACCGCTGAATCGTACAAGTGGTAGAGGAATTTTATCACGTCGAGCCAGTGACCGTAGAACGCTACGTCGTCTCCGCCGGCGTAAAGCATGATGGGCCCCCTGCCAACCGTTCCCAGACTCTCTGCGTATTTGAGGCTGACTAGGTGGGTCTTAACGTTGAACAGGACAGTGAGCAGGTCTGAGAAGGAGATGAGCCTAGAGGGTGAGAAGCTGAGGAGCTTTTTAACCTCGCCCAGCTCATCCCCATCGATCTTAGCCATCCCTACTAGGGGATACTCGTCCAGATCCGCCAGAGCCATCACCGGCCTCTGACTACCGGGTTCTAGCCTACTGGTCACCGGGTGGTACGTCCCAGTGTAGAAAACGCCTAGGCTGACATCGACGTTCAGGTCTTTCAGTTCTTTAAGGGACTGTCGGAGACCCTCGGAGGACAAGGACTCGATGAATTCCGAACCGGTATTAATGATCCGGACGTCCACGCTGATTCTCAGACGGTTCTCGGCCTCGGCAATGGTGCTTAAACCGCCGCGGATGATCGATAATATCTTCCCAGCTAATCCGCCGAAGACCTCGACAATGTCCTTATCCACAACGTCCTTCGTGGACACTAGGATGTGGAGTGAGCCAAGCGTCGGCAATGGTACCAGTCCAACGAGTACTTTGTATTCCGAGTCCCCTATTTTCTCCGATAGTTCGTGAAGTAGTCGATGCCCTCCGAGCTTCCTCGCGACGCTCTCAACCAGCTTTACAATCAATTCTTCACGGGGTTTCAACGCGCCCTGAGAATCATCAAGCCCGTAGACGTAGACTGATATCAATGATATCATGTTACGGTTACATGTGCCCGCCACGAGGGAGAGGTGAGTTGCCTCGCTCACCATCTCTCCCTGCTCGAGCTTGAAGCCGGATATCCGGCCAGCGTAATCGTAGCTCCCTTGATCAACCCTGAGCCCGTATCGCCCCTCTCCTAGCTCAGCCTTGAAAACCGGCTCCTGCGTTATCGCGTCAAAGCCTGCGACTTCACTCTCACCGACGTTGAAGATCATCCTGGAGTTATCCATGCTCTTCCTTATGGCCAGGTCTTCCTCGAGGCTTTTAAGAACCCCAGGGAATCCTGCCCCATCTCCGCTGCTCGATAGAGCCGCTACGTAACTTGTGCTTACTGGACTGAACGGTCTAGAGCTGGCTATGGTGAACCATAAGCCCTTCAGCCTCTCGTATGTCCTCCTGATCACGTCCTCCAGAACCCGTCTTCCCTCATCCTCGAGGCATTTATGAGGCACGATGAGCATGAGGGACCCACCCTCGGACGTGAGAACGTTAGCGTTGGGCAGACCCTCACACATCTCCAGCAAGTAGTTCGCCAGGGAGGTTGACACTAGCTCGGCCAGCAGGCTACGTCCTCTTATCACCCTGGATGATGCCTTGGCCTTGACCGGGGCGGCTATGAAGTCTTGAATGCCTCTAGCATCGAGAAGAATCAGCCTAAGCTTGTCTGCACCCGTGGAGAGCGCCGCCGCGTACGCCGAGACCATTTTCGAGTGCGAGTAGAGGCTGATGTCGGGAATCAGTGATAAGTACACTGCTGAGGGAGTCAGCAGAAGCGAGTATTTTAGAACCTCTAGCATTGTGTTAATCAATCCTTTCGAAGCCTTTTCGAAGTCGTATACACCCATAAGCTTCCTCAGCGAATCCAATGTGTACTTAGCTATCGAGTAGTATGACGTCCGCTTCAAAGCCCCTTCATAGTCGTACGACGTAATATGTGAGAGCACTTCACTACTCAGAACTTGGGGAGGATACCACACCGGCTTCGACTTCAAATCCCCCAGGATGGTGATTAGTTCTCTTGAGACTTCCTCGGAGTCGCACTTTTTCAGCGAGTCTACGAGCCGCTTCATCGTGTCGCCTAAACCCCTCCAAGCATCCTCGGCTCTGAACGAGGACGTGGCGCAGGGTCCCAGGGATCTCTCGTACCCTGTGGGCAATAGCACCCATAGGGGGGAGAGCAGAGGGACCATGTGGTGCTTGTAGACGACCCCTAGATTGCTACTTAGTTCTGATTCCACCGGACCCCACGCTTTGACAAGCTCCGGGCAAGCATCCTCCAGCCCTCTCTCCATGGCAGCCATCTCGTCGGCCCTTGAAATAACATTCTCGTAATCCCTGTAGTGCTCCGGGTCGACCCCGAGGAGGTTCTTGAAAACAATCTCACGGGCCTCATCGTGGTTCTTAGCCTCCCCCAAGAGCTCGACAATCTCCTGGTCGAACCTCTCAAGGCCTTCTCTAGCCCTCATAAGATACCTGAGCAGGGGTTTACCTAGATCGTGGAGCAACCCGTACAGCGCGGCATCATAATTCACTCCAGGCATAACCTGCACCACCCAACCCCTACTAATTCATTTACACTATCAAGATTGACCAGCTTAACTGTGAGAGAATCCCATGGCCTCCTGAGTCTTTTCTCCATTTCGGACTTGATCGCATCGTACTTCTTATCATGATAGCGCTTTATCTCGGGCAACAGCGTCTTGGACTCGTGCCCGGTCATGAAGCCTATTCTCGCTGGAACACAGTGTCCAGCTTGATTTTTATTGCCCTCGCTGCACAACTCCTTTTTCAATTCTTCAAGTATTTTCAAATACTTCTCGAGAGACCACGGGTCTTTCATCCTGTTCAGTTCTTTCATCTTCTTCAGTTTCTCCAGTTCTATATCGATCAGTTCGCAACCCATCTCTCTCAAGGTCTCGAAGATCCAGTCTTTCGAATTAAATTTCTCGGACAAGCTGTTCATCTTCTCAACCGTTTCCTTGGGCAACTCGATGTTATTGCTGGTCTCGGGGAGCTTGAACGAGCGAATGCTCATCTCATACCTAAGCACACCCTGGTCGAAAGTCACAGCGTATAGGGAAGCCACTGGTTTTAAATTAGATGTTTTGAGAACAGTCAATTTTCTCACTGACGTCTGAAGACCCTCTATGCTGAGCGGGTCCGAGACGCTGATCATCATTAAGGCGTCCATGAAGCCTCCCTGCTTCTTCGTCCTCCGCGATCTCAAGAGCTGTGCCTCGATGTCCATCCCCATGTGCTTTGGGTTTCTCCATGGGTTAACTCTTTTCCCTATAATTTTGTGGGGTTCTCGATTGGATTTCAACAGCTTCTTGAGTACTGCAGTCCTGATGTAGCCTTTTAACTCGCTGCCTGGAACCAGGTTTTCATGCAGTAATCTGACGTTCGTCTGCGATCCTTGGATAGGAGTCCTCACGGGTATCTTTTTAGCCACTAACAAGCCTTCCTTGTAAAGCTGACGCAAGCGGTTAGCCAGTTCGTCCTTCCTGCCGAAGGTGCTCGCGAGCTCCTCGAGACTCTTCTCGGGCAGAGTCTTCATCGACTCCTCTAGATCGATAACGATGAAGTATTGCTCCTGGATCAGCGCGTCGACGCCGACTATGGCGTTCCGCCCGCTCCAAACATGTATCGGTGTCACAGGCTCCAACGTGATAGTGGTGGTTTTGAAGAGGTCTTGAAAAGCCTGGTTCGCGCTCAAGTACAACACCCGATCGCCACTGGATTGAAGACTAGGAGGGAGCTGTGGCTCGCCGTCTCAACCCTCCTAACAAGGTGCTTAAGGGGTGATTTAAAGTACAGGATGCTCCCTGCTCCGGCAATGCTGAGATAGGGCAGGATGTGAGTATCCTGCGTAGGGCCGGAGTATCCTGCCAGCAATCTGGTTATTACATAGCTCTTACTCAAGTCGACTAACGAGTCGTCAAGTAAGTAGGAGCCGAGCATTACGTTTGGTACAGCACACGGGTCCCCTCCGAAACGCTTAGTATCGAGGCCGGCCTCGCCCTTAACCACGAACTTGCCGAACCCTCGGCTCCTCAATCCGCCTACTCCTACAACGCCGAGAAGCCTTAGGAGGTCCTCTGCCCTTCTGAGCAAGTCACTGTTCGCGCTTTGAATCACCACCATCATGTCGCCCCTAGGTCTATACCCGCTGACCTTGAACAAGTCGGCGGAGCCCGTCACCCTGTCGACTCTGTTGAATACCGCTTCGAACCTTTCCAAGGGGCTCGACGCGAGAGGCTCTATATCCTCGTCGCACTCCTTCAGGACCCTGTTCTCGACGCATAGTTCAAAAGTGGTTGAGCTTGAAGCGAGCTTGAAGACAGCCTTTCCTCTCTCAACCCCTTCCAGTATCACGTGCCCTCCAAGGCTTGTCTTCCCGGCCAACGTGGATGTTGACCTCAGAGTCGCCCATTCAAGCCCTGCTTTCTTCGCTCCCATCTTGGATGGGATAGGGGGGAGAGGTATTAACGGCTCATGCTGTCCCTGCTTCCTTACTGCTGGGAGGATGGCTGAGACTCTGAGTTTCTCAACTAGCTCCTCCAAGCCCTGGGGCACTATCATGCTGCTGAGGGCTAGTAGGGATCTGTGAACGGTGAAGCCGTCTATGATGGGCTCCGGTCTGCGCCACCCTACGTGGTAAGGTGTTTTAAACTCTATGATTAGGGATTTGGTCAGCAATAATGAATCACCGGTTCTCATACAGGCTTTGCATCTTGTCCTTCAGATCGTCGAACTTGTTGCGCAGGTCCTTTAACCCATTGATACTGAGGCTACCCACCTCGGATATCAACCCACTTGACCCTTTTACTTCTGGACTCACCCTGAATACTCTGACTTCTTTACCAACGAACTCTATCCTTCCATAGCCCCTGGAGCCGCTCCCGCCCAGGTATGTCGCTTCAAGCAACTCTAGACCCGATAAGAAGGTGTTCAGGAAGGACCCTACCATATCCTTGTCGTGATCGAATAACAGCATTGTAACCGTGCCCTCGAAGACTACTCCTGGCTTCACTCTTACCACGTCTCGGGGATCGGCTGCAGCTGTCACCCTGTCTATCCTGTTCTCCGGCTTCTCTTCGAGAAAATCTGACACCGAGAGAGCTCTGGTTTTTTCCACATACTCGCTTGTGGGAAAGAAGTCGGAGAAGAGTAGCCTGGTGCCCGAGAGGAGCTGGAAGGCCTTGTACACCTCTTGCTCAGCGTCACCATCACTCATAGACTTATCACTCTTTAACCTCTCCACTACTTGTCTGAAGTTGGCTGAGGCCCAGCCGAATAGCTCACTTATCACGTTCCGGTCTCGCACATCTTTCATGAATTCATCAATGTTCTTCATGGCTGGGAGGCTTCTCGCGTACTGCCATATCTTCCCATCGGTAGTGTAGAGTGTCTGCTTGGTTGCAAGCTCTAGCAGGGATCTGACTCTTCCCTTTACACTGCTCCCCGGCACGTAGGGGACCTCGAGCTCAACATCACCGTACTTCTTTCTAGTCGTCATAGGGTACTTGTCGGCTCCGCCGATCTTGTAGGCTTGAGCCTGAACCGGCATCTGAATGAGTAGCCCGGTCTTAGTCTCAAACCATAGGTTGAACATCGCAAGCCCGACGAGTTGTCTCGAGAGCGTTTTCCAATTAGCTCCCACTCATGATCACCTCTTATAATGGTACTGGTATATTAAGACTGCATAAGCGTCGAGAAGTGTCCTAGCCCTTTGAAACATCTTTGCAGACTCGTCTTTTCCAATGGAGTTGATTAAGCTATTCAGGACAGCTTCCAGTATACTAGCCAGTTCGGGGCTGATTTGTTTTCTAGAAAGCTGATATTTGACGAGTATTAACCCCTTGGTAAGTCCTACGACTATTTCACCTCTACCAGCATCCCTCTTGCTCGGCGTCGATAATATCTCCATAGCCCTATCTAAGACGGCTGTTACATGTTCGTGTATCTTTCTGAAAGAGGTTCCCGTCGTATCACCTATAAGTGGTTCTGCTCTATTTTTATCTAGACTGAGTAATTTTCTGACTGCTTCCGAGAGCTTGCTGTCATCGGTCAGGGCTTCGGTTAGGTCTACGAATGGTTCGGTAGGAGGAGTATGGAATGGCTTATTGGGGGGCGAATAGGATTGCCCATGCTTCAAGGTTCCACCAATTTATTTGTTAATGGATTCAATATATATATTTTCGCTGCCGTCGCTGTTCCGGCTTAGTTTAACAACCGCGTTGATTGTATGTCTATACACTAGTCGAGTGTAAGAGAGTTGAGCGTTGCGTCTCGTGTCTTTCAGCGCCGCCGGGTTGGGGCATCCTCAACCATCTCCCTCGACCGAGAGGCCCGCTCGGACTGCTGGGCTTCGCCGGGGAGGCTGATGGACTAGTTATTAGGGATTTCGACTTTTTATTAGACTGGTGTTTGTTTTGCTGAGGTTCTCGCTCTTGGCGAGGCTGAGTGAGGGTTTAGTTTACGATTCTTCATGCTGGGTCTTTCCAGCAATTAGAGCGGGAGATTTCGTTGAGCTATGGGTTAGGTGTAGCGGGCTGCGCGAGGCCCTGGGCCTGCTTGAGGAGGCCTCCAGCCGTGGCTCCGTACTGGCTTTTGCTGGTCTAAGCGGCTGGGTCGGCAGGTTCCTCCCGGCCTCCGAGAGCGAGTTCGTCAGGATTGCCTCCAGCGACCGCATTGTGGACGCGGGCGTCGAGACAGTCTTCGAAGTCCTCGGCCCGGTTGACGCGGCACTAGCATTCCTGACAAGGGCTGCCGCCAAGCTTAGGATCAGCCCTAAGGAGTCGATGGTTGAAGCGCTCCTCTCAAGCCCCTTATACGTCTCAACCATCTTCGACAACGGATTGAGGTTGTTGAAACCGTTTCAAACACCTCCAAGACTGATCGCGAATCCCCGCCGTAAACGCCATGCACAAGCTGAAGCTCGAGAATGAAGTATTGAAAACTATCGAGAAAAGATCCTACTAGAAAACGGCAAAATCCAGTGAAAGAAACACCGTGATCAAAGACTTCCCTCGTTTCCCCGGGAAAACCGTTTTTCCACGACGCGATAAAAAGTGATCGCAATTGAACATGGATCACAACAGTGTTCAAACCCCTGCAACAATCAGGGAGAACCCCGTGAGGCAAAATCCCGGGGAGCCCCGGGAAAACCCCCGGGTCCGCGGCGCGGACCCGGGTGATCAACCCCTCATCAACCCCATGGACCCGGGCCCACAGAGGAGGCAGGGGAAAGACTTAAATAGAGGAAAA
>JAWBNK010000003.1 GCA_038827615.1 Thermosphaera sp. | reverse complement strand
AATATCCCCGAGAAACCGCGGCAATAGTTGAGAAGCTCGCCCAGCTCATCAAATTGGGCCAGATAACAGAGCCCATTGATGGAGGAGAACTCTACAACCTTTTCCGAAGCCTCGGCCTAAGAATAAAACTCGAAACAAAGATAACGTATGTAAAAAGGGGAGAGGCAAAAGATTTGAAGGAATTGTTTAAGGAGGCGTAGGGATGCTCGGTGGAAGTGTGAAGGATAACGGGAAAATGATGCCGACGAGAAACAGGTAAGCTGTGGCATAAACCAGCCCCGCCACAGCTCCAGCGACCCGGGCCCTAGTGTCCCACCAAACCTCACGGAAAAAAGCCCACAACCCCATATCCAACATTCTCTGCAGAGGTATTTTACTCTACGGAGGGGAAAGTCGGGGTCACCCCAGCCCATACCCTCTAACATCATGTTGGCCTAATTTATTCTATTCTTGGTGCTTGGTATATTGTTAGTGAGATATCCTTTGTCTTAGCTCTAATAGCCATGGGAGCTGGCTTATTACTACCATGTATATAGAAGCTTAGAGTAACCCCCATACAACCAAGCTTATCAAGACCTTTAACAGCTTCATAAATATACCCGAAGGAAAAACATTGCTTATCCAGATAACCACATCCAGGAGCCTTAACAACCTTCTCCATATTATCGTCCCAAACCTTTAAAACCCCATCATGATAACTAAACCTAACATAGTCATAGCTGTTTTTGAAGATACCCAATAAAGACAAAAGCTCCTTAGTAGAGATTTTGACCTCTGCGCACCCATTATGTTCTATTTCCCATACAAGCTCCTCAACCTTAAGCCCTTCACCACTCTCCCTATAAACAACCAAATCACCATACCTAATCACCCCATTTCTCCGAGAAAAATCATAGACAAGAGGCGTGTCTGATTTGATGCTTCTAAGGGCTTTAAGAGCGTCCTCAAGGTTTAAAACACCTAAAGGAGGCTCAACAACGAGGTTCTCAAAACACCCTCAACAGTTAAACGAACACGAGTAAAACGGGTTGAGCTTATAACAATACTGTTTAAATTATTGTCCTTCACGAAAAGGAACTGTCAAGTTTTTGACATGTCTGTTTCTCTATTCGTTATGTATGTCTTTGATTATTTTGGCTGAGAGTGTCTCTGGGCTGTTTAGGTTCAATTATTATTCTCTTAAGGTTTATGCGGTTATAGTTTATGTGGCTGGCTTAGAGGCATTCTCTGGTTGGTGCTTCTAGGGAGGGGTTTAATGCTAGGTTCATAGCTCTTCGTCACTATTCAGTTCTTCTAGGGAGGCTGTTGCAGTTGATAAGACTATGGTTAGGTTGAACAGCTCTAGATGCTATATATAGATAGCATTACTTTACAACATTTCTTAGGGACTCTTAGGGCATGTGATGCTAAGCTTTTGATAATAGTTGATAGGAGCCATGGTATAGGTGGGCGTTGGAGAAGCCTAGAATACGTCCATGAAACATTCGTAGTAAGTTTGTGGAGAGATGGTTTAAAAGACTGAAAAATAGAGCAAGGAGTACCTATAATAGTGTGAACTCCAAGACCGTGAAGAGCATAGAAGAATTAGCTACAGTATTAGCATTACTCCACAACATATTCATCTGTTATTAAAGGAGCGGATGTATTACTTGGTTGACAGTACCTTCCAGACATGTGGAAATGTTTTTAACCCCCCTTTTAGTAATGTATCAACAGTGAACACCGAAGAGAAAGCTGAGCCAGGTGTTCGTATATCGGTTCGCTTTGCAATAGACAACATAGAGGTCTCAATGGAAAAACATTGTAATCAATCTGAAATGGTGGATGCGATAGTTTCCTTAGCCAAGACTATTCTAGACAAGCAAGAAGATATTGCTGCTGCGTTTTCAGGTTTAAACTTAACTAAGAAGCCAACACGGCATATCTCCCCATCAACAGATCCATATGATAAGCTGAGCGAAGCACTGAATATAGACCAAGAAAATCTGAAGAAGATATTCTACTTCGAAGCTGATAAGGTGTATCTTACTTGTAAACGGGATATGTTTGGCGAGAGAGGTGGTGGTGAAAAAGCAGCTTTGGCTCTCCTATACGCCTACAAGTATGGTCTTGGTAAGCAACCAACATATAATGAATTTAACGAAGCATATGAGAAGATGAGATTTAAGCCACACACATTTGGTAAACGTGTGAAAGGAAATCTGCAAAGGGCTGGAAAGATATCTGAGACCCAAGATGGGAGACTATCCATCGAGCCCACCGCGATTCCGGAAGCTGCAAAGATAATAAAAGAAATAGCGTCGAAACTTTCGGATGAGCTTAGGTAGTCATTGGATTGTAATTTCTTTTGACAACTTTTCGAAATGCATTTTGCCCCGCTCACTGAGTTCAATTATACCTGTTTGCGGGTTAACATAATAAAGATGTTTATATGACTTACCAAAAACGTAGTGGTAAATATCTTTTACTTTAAATTGTTTCCGGTATCCAAGCCTCTTAAGAACTTCTACAATGTCCTTAGCGCCTTTGCATGGTGAAATGGCAACAGCTACTACCACCAAATCCTTTCTCTTTTTCAATTTGTTTATATCTATACGTTTATGGAATTCGATAGGCATTAAGTCTTTCCAATCTTGTACTAGCTGCATTGAGTTTATATTAAATAGCTTGTCTAATACTGAAAACACCAATTGCATGAAATCATCAATCTGTGAATCAGTCAAAGTTTTATCGGCTTGTTCATGATAGAGGTCGCAACGAGCCTCGTAATAGAAATCTATTTTCTTCCATATATCTTCATCAAGAATAGATTGTGTCTCTTTACGCACTTTGTCGTAGAGTTTATTTCTATACATAAGTATGGCATTTTTTTATCGAGTTCAATATTCCTTTCGTAAATAAGGAAGTGTTTGAAGGCAATTTCAAGAATGCTGTCGAGGAGAATCAATGCCAATCTGTTACGCGTTTCCAGTTTTGAGTTTCTAATTATTTTGACACCCTTAAGTGCTTCAACAAGACCACGCGTCCAAGGTTTTTCATTGTAAACTTCCTCGATTTTGTTCGTCTGTGCCATACTATTCACGCTTATTGATTGCCTCTAGATTTTTTGCGGCAGACCTGGAGTTTCCACCCCTTATCAAAATCTCCTCAAGTAACCTACAATTAACAAGAGCTGTCTCAACCGGCTCGATCATGTATGCATATTCAAGTGGCCTCGTCCCATAATCAAAACCAGCAATGCATCTTGGGCCCATGTTCATTGTTTGGTGGATGATTTCAAATCCTCTATGTTTTTTTTTGAAATTTTATTATTTGCGTGGACTGTTGAACATTTTGGGAGTCTGTGACAAAATATCTGAGAATACATGCCTTCTCTGATTTTGTAGAGTATAATCGGTCAAGAGATTCTACTTTATTTGGGTCGTGCAGAAAGAAGATTCCTTTTCTCTGAATATGGGAGAAACTAGCACCAACTTCAAGCTCCCTATATCTCCTTACAATATCAACAGTAGCGAGTGTGTGATAAGACATCTCACCCCTCTCACTAAACATTCTTTAATTGCGCTTAGTTAAAAGCTTGATGTATTCAATGCCTTGTGGCTTATTTCATTGGCTTTTCTAGGCTCTTGAGCCTATTCTCTGGCTTTGTTTGGGTGCTTCCCGGGTTTTGAAGGTGTTCTTTATAAACGGTAAGGCCTTGTGGCCTGCCGTTTACATCCTGTTCTTGATGTCTTACTGGAGGAAGGTCGACAAGAGGCTGATAAGGAGGGGGAGATAATACGTGACCTAAAGTTCGTTAAGCGTTACTCTGAAGAGCTTAGGGAGGTCAACGATGGTAGGATGGGTAGGCCATACAGGATAACGTACAGCTATACCCTGTTCCTAGCGGTTTTTAGGTATGTCTTCTCTGTTAGGTTCAGGCAGCTGGAGGTCTTCACTATAGCATTGAGGAACATGTTTCCAATACTTCCTAGTATAGACTATTCCTGGTTAGGAGGAGGATAATTAGGCTAGGGATAGATCTTAGCCCTCTAAAGGCTCTAAGAGAGTCTAGAGAGCCTGTATTTCTAAACTATCTCGGTGTCAAGGCTCATAGGGTGGATCATGGCTGGAGAGAAAGTACGGTAAGAGGAGGCGCTCATAAAGTACAAAGAACAAATACGAATTTTGAGGGGAATAACTGGCAGGTTATGGCTATTGTGCAATGAGCTGATGGAAGAAAAGATGATCGAGTTTGCTACCGATCTTGAAAACCGTAAATATTGATACTGAGGAATGAACAACATGCAGGAAAACGATCCATGGATAACGGAGTACGTCAAATGGCTCGTTGAGAGGTATTTTGGACCGTGTGGATTGGTAGAAGACGCTCTTAAAGAACTCCGGAACCTCCCTAAGCGTCTCTCTAGAATACTTGGCTGCGACGAGGAAACATGGCGAGAGTATCTATCAGACGAAAACAAAGCACCCACGAAGCTCAACCTAATAGAGGGCGCCGTCAAATACGTCGGCGAGAAAGCTCTTTATAACTCGGAAAAGCACGGTAGGGATCTCTGCCATTATCTCAACTTAGCGCTGGATAATGAGGAGATGACTAGGTGGCTATCTGGCTATTTAGAAGATTTATCGGATCTCCCGAAGTCCTGTAAGAAAGATATCTAAAATTGATTTCATAGATTGTACACTTGAGATGATGAAGGCTGCGCACAAGGGATGATAAGGAGAGGTCCCGCAATAAGGCAGGGTATCGGTCCGGTAAGCTCTACCTGAGGACCTGTCGGGCCTCAAATTGCGCGCGTCTTTACCACGTTAGCTTTGTCGGACGCTTTGGACCTGTACCTTTTGAGGGCGTATTGGGTCTCCGATCGAGTCCCCTCGGCGGCGTGAAGGGTTTTATGAGGAATTCTCCGTCACAGTGTCCCTGACCATGTAGATGCTAGCCCTCATGGATTTCAACCAAACAAGATCTCAACCACGGGTTCATTCATGGATGTCAGACGCCGGCGCGAGAAGAGGGGTTCTACATTAAATGCATAACTTCAGCACCTTCACCTCTCTGAGGATCAGGGAGGATCTGATGAAGGAGAGTTCTTGTGGCCGCGCGTGAAGCTACGAGTGTCTTTGGAGTGCGGTGAGGACGTCGGTGTTGTCCGTGATTTAGGAGAGCTTGTGAAGCACTGCGAGGGAGAATGGGGCTTTCCACACTTTGCTGACCTCTCGCCATACCGCATCTCCCAGAGACCTCGACTATTGCATCCCGAGCTGTTCAGGGGGATGGGCCAAAGGCATTACAGCGTCTCAGACGAGGCGCATGTCCCAGTGCTGAACAGTAGACTCATTTTGGAGGTACAGGCCAGTTAAGTGATCTGTCTGGATCTTCGTGGTCCGGCTCGACGCCGTTAAGCCCTATATATTGTTGGGAGGCGAACATGAAGGGAGGAGGCTGAGTGGCCCGCTCCAGCTCCAGACTTTTTAGAGCCGTACGTTCAGCGTCTTAGGATGATGGCGTGTCACGAAAGCTCCCAGTCGTCTATCACATATTTGTAGTCAATGACGGGTTGCTTCCGTACCTTCTGCGCGAACTTCCTCACGGGGTCCTGAATTGGTACAACCTCTGGCTTGGTCAGAGCGTTCTTGACTACGTAGAGCCAGTAGTATTCGCTCATCCTCTTGGCGGTCTCCCACTCGTGGCTGGTCATCTCTAAGGGGCCGGTTGTCACGAAGGCCTTGACCTCGATCACCCTGTCGAAGGACTCCACATCATACCCCCTGTACTCGCGGGATACGTCCCTGATCCTGGCCCTCTTCTCCTCGTCGGTCCCGGCCCTCTCCTCCTCGTACTCCAGAACGGCTTTGATCCCGGTCCTCTCGACCACGAGCTTCGCCTCCAAGTCGTCTCCTTTGTTTATCGCCCTGACCGATGCAAGCCCGATCAGCTCCACGTCGTCGCTGACGGAGAGTAGCTCATTTAGCTCCTCGAGCTTTTTCATCATCTCGTTCTTCAGAGCTTGCAAATTCGCTTTTTTCTGTTCGAGGAGGCGGTTGTAGTGTGGAGACTCGGCGACTCTTGTCTCGTACTCCGAGATAAGCTGCTCGGTCTCGTCCATCTTTTTGCTGTAGTAGGTGATCACGATGTTCCTGCTGGTCTCAACGTGTGTCCTCAACCTCTCCTCTACCCTCTTGATTAGGTCCCGCCTCCGCTTTTCTAGGACGCCTCTTATGGAATGCATGGAGGCCCTGATATCTTGTCCGGGACTCTCGTCGCTCTGGGTATCACGTTCGAGGTCCCAAACGATCCTCGGATCGACCTCGTAGACGGTGTTGTCGCGAGAGATGAGGGCTAACACTTTACCATCGCGTGGGTTACCGTACCCGTCGCGGAAGACGACCAGAAATAGCGCCAGAAGGCCGCTGATCGTCGGGTGCCTGAAGGAAGAGACGACGGGTCTGGCGGCGTCCCGGAGCATGGCGTTCACGGTCCTGTTGCCAAGGGCGAGGTAGGGGAGGGCGCGCGATTGGGCAACGCTGGGCGAGAAGGAACCGTCGACGAAGCCCCTGCCTACTTCTTCGGCGATCTTCCTAGGGAGGTATAGCCTGAAGACCTCGGCCTCGCGGTCGATCTCGACGATTCTGCAGCCCTTGGACCCGAGATAAACCTCGACAAACCTCTTAACCTCGCCGATGTCCACAGAGAAGAGCCTGAGCTTCCTGTACTCTTCCAACTTGGTCCTGTCGAATCTGGTCCCGGTCAGGAGCCTCTCGATCTCCTCGAGGTATCTTCTTTTGTTCTGCTCGATCTCCTCTTGCATAGCGCTGATTGTTGCACCCCAATTCGCCTTGGGGGCCTTCAGCAGTTCCTCGTAGAGCTCCGCTATCCGCTCCTCTCCGATTAGCCTCCCTATAACGTCATAGACCCGTTCGCCGAGCGCCTCCTTGATCCGCTCGATCTTCTCGAGCAGTATTGAGAGAATGTAGCCGTCGATGGTATCTTTTAGCACGAAGTTGTAGTAGAACACTTCCCTGGTCTGACCTATCCTGTGGATCCTTCCCATCCTCTGCTCCAGCCTAGTGGGGTTCCAGGGGATGTCGTAGTTGATTTCTACGTTGCTGAACTGCATGTCTATCCCCTCTCCGGCGGCGTCGGTGCATATCATGACGTCGGGTCCATCGGGGCTCCTGAAGGAGTCAAGCTGTTGCTTCCTCATCTCTATGTCCATGGTCCCGTCGATGCGCGCGATGCGGTATTCGGACGATAGGGTTTCTTGCAGGTAGTCGAGCGTGTCCCTGTACTCCGAGAAGACGACTACCTTTGCCTTCGGGTCGGAGCGCTTGATCTCGCCGATGACCTTTTTGAGAAGCTCGAGCTTAGAGTCCCGGCCTCCTAGTGCTTCTATGGCTTGCAGGATCTGCTCGATCCTCCTACGTTCCTCGTCGAGGCGGGCGACGGTTGCGGAGATTATCTCCTCCTCGGCCTGCTCGTACTCTTCCTCGTCGAACTCTTCCTCCGCCTCCTTGAGTCTCCTGAAGGCGGCGTTGACGTCGACGATGTATCCAAGCTTCCCGCTCCTTCTCTCGAGCGACCTTCTGAGAGCGTAGAGCGAGGACGAAGCCCTCTTCCTCATTATTGTTCCGAGCATTCGCATCGCGTTCATCTCCTTTCGGTCACGGGCCACAGATATGAGCCAGGCCACGTACTCGTCGACCATCTGGCTGACACGTAGCTCGTCGGGGGAAAGGGGGACTTCGACGGTCTTGGAGTGGCGGGGCGGGAAGACTTCCCTGCCCTCCAAGTCGATGACGTCTTCCTTGAGGTTCCTTATGAGTAGGTGTGAGGCGGAGGCTGGGTCGTGGACGTAGTGATCAAGAAGTCTCATCCGCTCGACGTAGTCTTCGTTGTTGCCGGTGTGGGGGGTTGCGGTGAGGAAGATCATGTGGTTCGCCTTCTCAGCCAGCACCTTTCCGAGCTGGAACCTCTCTGTCTCTCGTGCGAGCTTGTGGGCCTCGTCTACAACCACGAGGTCGATCTGGCCTGCATTGGCGATTGAGGGGCGGACGTGATCCTGTTTGAGATAGTCCATCGAAGAGACGTAGCAGAATGACTCTTTCGAGAAGGGTGAGCCGAGAGCTCTGGCGAGTTCTGAGTTGAGGTGCTGCGCGTCAATCTCGAACCTTTCCCTGAGTTCGTCTATCCACTTTGTTACGAGGGCTTTTGGCACGGCGAAGAGGAGCCTTTTGGCTAAGCCACGGGCGGAGAGCTCGGCGGCGACGAGCGCGGCCACAATCGTCTTGCCGAGACCCACCTCGTCTGCCAGCATCATTCTGGGTCTTTCGAGGAGGGTCATGAGGGCGTCGATCTGGTGCGGGAAGATCTCTACCTTTGTTGAGGAGGCCAGAACGAAGGGGTTGAACCTGTATTCGGTCAGGAGGCGGTAGGCGTCGATGGCGAGGACGAAGTCGAGCGGGTCGTCGAGATTGCCCGAGATGAGGCGGTCTGGTAGGGAGTCAACTTCCTCGAGCTCCTCGATCTGGAACCACTGGGACCTGTCGCCTACCAGGACTCTGGCGAAGCTGTCTTTCAGCTCCTGAACCGTGCCTACTTGGCCGGTCCCCCTCACCCTCACCCTGCTCCACTCGGCGATCAAGGAATACCCCCTTCGAGGTATCTGTCGAGGGTGCTGGCGCCCCTTCCCGGTGACTGGCCAGGGATCACGTCGTGGAGGGTCCTGAGCAGGTTGAACTCCTCTAACTCCTTTTCCGAGAACTTCTCCCCTCTGTTCTGGCGGAGCTGGTAGCTTTTCAGGAGCAGCCCTATCAATGCTCGAAGGTCATCGACCCTCATGTTCGGGTGGGAGAGGAGGGGTTTGACGCGGGCGGCGCCGTTACGCGTGGCGTAGGAGAGCAGGAAGAGTAGCTGATGGTATAGGTCGCTCTTGTCGAGGTCGTCGGGCGATTCGGGCAGCTTCACCTCGTCGAAGTGTAGGATCTCGACGCTTCCCTTGGCCTTCTTGAGGTAAGTCCTTGTTAGGGAGTCTAGGTCGAGTCCGAAGGCTTTGGCGAGCTTTAGCGCTTCGTCGGCGGGAATGTTACCTCCGTAGAAGACCTTAGCGACGACGGCGAATGATGCGAGGGGGCCGAGAGCGTTCGGAGACATGCCCACGAGCCTGTGGACGAGGTGCCTCATTATGTAGTCCCTGGCGGAGGAGACGAGTGTCTCGAAGTCCGGTCTGAAGTCGGCCTTGTAGCTCTTCAGCTTGGTGTACTGTGTCGCCACCTCGAGCACCTTGCCGTATGCCATGATCAGCAAGTCTGTTATCGGCACCTCGAGGAGGTCCTGGTCGGAGAAGGATTCCAGTAGGGACTTAACCTCGGACTCGATCTTCGGTGCAAGCGACTCGAAGTACTCTTCCTTCTCCTCAAGGATTTTCCTGCAGGTTACCACGATCGAACTCATGAAAGAGGTCTTCCCCGACGCTAAGACATTTGTCTCCATCTCCGTGTGAACTGCATAGCTCGAAACGACTCTGAACCTTGCCTTCCTTAGGACCCGCAGGAGGAGGTCCCAGGCCTCGGTGCTTGAGTGGGCGAAAAAGACTACCAGCAGACCGTCGTCCTTCAGGGCGTTGTATATGTTGACGAAGCTATTCTGCAACCCACTTTCATAGAAGCTCAGTGCAAGCCTGCTGTCTCCCCCGAACCTACCTCCGCTTAGTACTAAGTCCTCGTCAATTGGAGTCGGTGGAGGCAGCTCGGGGTAATGGCCCCTCAGAGCCCTGTAGAGCCAGACGTAGAAGAAATCGCTGAGCTCGCCGTACGGCACGTCGTCAAGGTAAGGCGGATCGGTTATGATCACGTCGTACTCTCTTCTAGGGAAGAGCTGAGGATTGAGGGCAGATCCCCACACGACCTCAGGCCTAGCCCCGACGTTAGTAAGCCTAGTCGCATATCTTATCCCATTCACGACGCCACTCAGCGACGAGTGCAACGATCCGCTGGTCCTCTCGAACGGATTAGTCTCAGCGAAGTTGTAGATCATGCTTGGTCTCCTCATGCTGAGCGCATGTGCTATCTGTTCGTTAGTAACATGCCAAAGCACAGATACACAGTTATAATCTACATGTTTGCAGAGCATGAAGGAGAGGTATGTGGCCACGGCCTTCGCCAGCTCAGCGTCCCTAATCTCCGAGACGATCGAGCGGATGTTTCTCAGCAGAGTTGTCATCACGAGAAGCTGCCTCGCATTAAAAACCTCATACCAGTGCCTGAACCCGTAGTTTGTCAATGTATAAAGCTCAGACTCTTTCAGCGTTTCCATGGGAATCAGGTCGCTTTCGATCGAACTTTCCCATCTCCTTTCTAGTTCGCGCTCCGCCTCCATGTACGCCCTTTTGTCCTCATCGGTCACTTCTTCGTACTCCTTGCCCCTCGGCCCCTCGACGACGACGGCTATCATCTCCGCGTCGCGGTCCTTCGCTATACCTGCAGTCATCTGCTTGTAGCTTATCGCGTTTCCGCACCTTATGCAGACGGCCCTTCCCCCCTTTTGCGTGAACCGCGAGGCCTCTTCCGGTTTGATCCCGTACACCACCTTTACCCGGAAGTCGCCATCTTCCGTAGAGACAATCTGGTATCCTACGTCGGTCTTTTTCCTAACTCCGCGTCTTAGCCACATCTGGTTGGTCAGGGGAACTCTCTGTCCACAGTGCGGACATCTGATACACCAAACCCAGAGATAATGTAGCGCGCTCCTTCCGCTCCTCCTGTAGAACCTCTCCAGCTCAGTCCTCGTCCTCTCAATCAACTCATTCCCGTAGGTCTCGACCTCCTCCGCCAACCTCGGCCCGAATTTAGCCGGGTACTCGAGCGTGGCCTTCATGATGAGGTACGCTACCGGGTTGTAGTCCATTCCGCGGCAGTTGAGGCCCAGCTCAAGCACCGCGAAGAGCAGGTTGCCCGAGCCCGCGAAGGGGTCGAAGACCTTCAACCCATCCGCGTTCAGGTCGACCATTCTCCTGTAACGTTCTGCGTTCACGGTGGTGCTGTACGCCCGTCTGTCTCCATTCAGACCTATCAGGTTCTTCACATGGGAGATGCATACCTTTCCAGGGAGTGTTGCAGCGGCCGCGACCGCCCTCGAGACGATAAGCGGCTTCCTCGTCCACCAGTAGAGCATCTTGTTTATCGGCGGAACAGCGGCGGCGACCTTCTCCTTCTTCGCCTCCTTACTCACCTCGAGCCAAAACCCCACCAGCTCCGGACTCTTAGACTCTATAATCCTCTCCTCCAAAGAACGCCCTCCACCCCCTCCTTGCACGTCTACCATAGTTAAGGAAACAGTAGGACCAGAAATGGACCTCGAAACGCTCCATGTCCCTCACGATCTGCAGGAACCTCCACCCCTCCTGTCGGTCCCTCGCACACTTCAGCACCTGAAGGCCCAGGTACATCCGCGCGGCGTCTATTCCGTCGCCCGACTCCCTCGGGAGTTGCCTCAGAGCCAGCTCCGCCCTCCAGCCCATCGCGAAGGTCAGCGGTATGGCCCGTTTCCGTCCCTTCTCCTCGACCTCAACCCTGAGGACGGCGGTCCCTCCCCTCCCCTCTGACAGAACGTACTTGAGCCTCCTCATGATGCCCTCTCCCACTTAATCCCGAGCTTATCCAGCTCGCCAGACAAGTCTTCGGCACTCCACAGGAAGGCCTTCCCGGTTCCGTTGAGCCTCCTGGAGGATAGATAGCTGATCAGGTCCCTGACCTCGGTGATGTTCCTGAGCTCGCTCTTCACGGTCACCTCGACGTTCTCGTTCCGCAGTGTCGCCTCGAACCTCCTCTCGATGCCGCTCCTACCCGTCAGGAGGACATGAAGCGAGCTCAGGACGCTTATCATCGACTTGGCATCAGCGCATGGTATAACGTAATTGTATATTGACTGCAGCTTCTCTTCCGTTCCTCCCAAATCCTCAGGTCCCGGTGGAGAAGGCGGGGGTTCTATCACACCCGCGACCAGATCCTTGCGTATTATGAAGCCACGCCAGACTTCTTTGACTGCCAGCTCCACGCCTATCTGCGCCCTGAACTTCTCGCCCTCCCTGACCAGCTCCTGAGAATAGCCAAATAGTCCATCCTTGACCCCTCTCTTCACCGCCTCCACCACCGGATTTCCGCTGAGGATGTAGGGCATCCTCATGTCGGTCTTCAGAGTGTCGTAGACTTCCTCGACCTGCAGGTACCCTTGCTCTAACTTGGACAGGAGCTCCGAAAGCACGTCCACGCTTAGCTTATCTTCCTCCTTCAGCAGCTTCCCCCTCTCGGATAGGTGGTCCAAGATCTTTTGGAGGTACCCACCCCTGAGCTCCCTCTCCTGCAAGACCAGCTCGTCCACGTAGAGCACTCCGTCACCGAGCAGGGGGTAGACGAGTTTGGAGTATGTGTTGACGCAATCGGACACAAAGTTGGCCTCGGCCCTCGCTGCCCGCCTCTTCAGCTCCTCGACCTTGCTCTTGTCCACCCTTACCCTCTCGTCCTTCATCACCTCTTCAATCGCCATGAGCTCGACGACATCCCTCACCATTGACTTGGCCGACGTGACGTCTGGAGCGACCACGAGAACATTGTTCCTGTACCTCCTAATCCCTCTCCCTGGCATAACGAGCTCGATAACCCTTCTCGCCCTATCCTTCAATACCTCCTCATCATACTTCTCCGGGAGCCCCTCGTAGTCCATCACAAAGACCTTCAACATATCCGCATCGTCCCGAACCTCCTCCTCGTCCCAAACCACCAACTCAACCTTCTCATAGGTCCCGAAGACCCTCACCAAACGATCCCTAACCTCTTCCTCCACCTCCATCCTCTGCTGCAGGCTTGACTCAATCTCCTGCATCTTCTCATACACCATCTTGTTTATGTTAGGCTCAGTGGTGAAGTAGAAACCACCACTTGCATCCACCTCGAGGTACCAAAACTCGTTCCTCATCTCATCCAGCACCTCGTCCACGATCGACGGGTCTATCCCCGGCCTACACACCGCCAGCTTCACCTCCACGGGTCTCATTCCGGAAGGTGTGACAGACCCAATCAGCGAGAACAGGAAAATCCCCCTCGCGCACCTCTCCGCCAGCTTCACCTGCCTCTTCAGGTCCAGCCTCCTCCCCTTCTCTATCACATCGGCCTTCGCCACCGGCATCAGCTTCTCCTTCTTCAGCTCACTCGTCAAAGCACTCAATATCAACGCGTCCTCCAAGTTCACCTCCCCCGGCGATATCAGCGGCGCATCCACGCTGTCCCTCTTGACCACATGAGCGAGCCTCGCTAGGAACCTGAGGACTCCACGCGTCTTGTGGAACTGATCTATCGTGGAGGTTCTCTCGTACAGTATGTCGATCAGGTATGGGTGGAAGGGATACGCCGACTTCAGCTTCTTCCTATACCCAAACCTCTCCTCAAGATTATGTTGTTCGATGTAGTCCGCGTAGGCCATTATCACTCTGTCGGCCTCGTTCCAGTCAGTAATCTTCCTCACGAGCCTCTTTCTCACCACCTCATAGACCTCCTCGCCCTTGACAGGAACGTAAAAGGCCGCGTGCTTTCTCAACCCCTCTGTCAACTTCTCCGTCAGGTCCGTGACAATGTGTTCATCTAGCCTCTCCTTGAACCTCCTAACCCACCCCTCATACAGCGCCTGCTCAGCCGTCAGCGTGATGACCATAACACAGTTCCTCGAGGTGGACACAGCAGACATCAGCTGGAGGACGAAGTGGATCGTGAGCTCGGCTAAAGTCGTCTCGCCAACCCTTGTAGCCGACGCACCCAAGAGGTACTTCGGCAACTCGTCGATCAGCAGCAACGTCGGCCTGTCCAGCATGGATCTGATCTTGTCGATGTTCGTAACGGGACGAATGTTTCTGTCCAACTCCTCGAAGTCCGCGTACCTGCCGAATGCATCTGCCACCTCACCCCACAGAGTATTTTTCTTCACCTGTTGGCAGTCAATCGCGACGACCCTGACCTCCGGCACCTCCAGAACTCCGGTCTCACTAAGCAGCCCGTTTTCCCTCAGATACTCCCTCGCCAGGTCCCGATTACTGAAGAGGTGGTAAAGCAGGATCAGCGTGTGGGTCTTTCCCCCACCGAACTCTGTGTCAATAACGTACACCGGCGTCCCCTCGTTCCTGCTCACCCTCCGGAGCACACCCTTGATGATCTCCTTCATCTCGGAGGTCAGGTAGGTGTTCTCGAGGAAGCTTTCTGCGTCCTGGTAAATGGGGCTCGCGCCCCCCTCCAGAACTTGGAAGAACTCGATACCGAACCTGCTCTCATCGAAGACGCCTTTTTCTATCTCCTCGCTGAACTCGCAAAGTCTCCAGGCGGGTATCATTTGTGAGGCCACATTAGTTAAATCACCACATCGCTATTAGCTTTTTAAGACCACGTTCTTCTAGGCGCCGTAAACAGATCTGCCCTGCGAAGCCCCACCTTTAGCCCCCACCGTTCGCGGTCAAGTAGCCCTGTCCCCTCACATGACAACCGGCAGGCCCTCAGACGAGCCATTTATCGAATTTAGGGTAAAGAGGTGCAGGGATAGAAGGCGAGATCCGTGAGCGAACGAGGTTAGGACCGGGCCAAAAACACTAAAAGGGACACGGGTTGATGGAACCTATCCGTAAAAATTGGGGAAAACTCAGAAAGACGAGGGAATCCCGGGATCTAATGAGTAGGATGACGGACCTGGTCTACCACAGGAAGACCCTAGTTCCCAGGAACCTCGAAGAGCTGGATCAGGGCCATAGTCACATGGTAAGCGACTTAGACCGCGGAGGTTTAGGTTCAGTGCCGCACCTCTCCTCCCGAGCGCCCGATTCATCCATGGCCCTCCTCGACACTAACTTCTTACCCTTGCTCTTCTCTCTGTAACATCTTTCATCCCCCTACCTCATCACCATAACACCTAACAAACTTCAGGTCTAGGATGAGGATATCCTCTCATGATAAGCTTCTCATCAATACTCAAGTACGACGAAATTGAAGATGACGAAGTATTGCAGTCCATAGGGAACCTACCAACATGACCGGAAACAACTAGACGCTGGGTGAAGGCCCAAAGCCAATGTGGGGAAGGAAGATGGATCATAAGGTAATCTAACCCAAAGGTATTAGTAGAAACTCAAATGAAAGCAGCAATTTTTAAACGCAAAACCAAAAGATTATAAGTTCCAAATATAAGAATTATGTAGGTGCGGCACATGTCAAAGTTTTTTGAAAATCCCAAAACAATTTCCGAATTGGAGAAAATTTTCTACAGTTCCACTGACAATAACGAGAAAAAACACTATGACGATTATCGCTATAGTTTGATATCTCAAGGCTACGAAAATGTGTTGTAGAAAAATTCTCACCACTGGGAAAATTCATGAAGATAGAAGAAAATCCAAATGAAAAGACGCCTTATTTCATCTCTCACGATGCAAAGATTGTTATAGAGGTGAAATCAATAAATGATTTAGAGAACCTCTTAAACTGGGCAGAATCATTGATGAAATTATGTATAGGCTGCACGGGTTGAAGAAGGAAAAAATCGTAGATCAGGCGGCAAGCATTTTCGGGTTAAGCATCGGAAGGGCACTGGGACTCCTATACTCGCCCCAGAAAATCGACCATGGGAAAAACATATAGTGAATGCGACCTATAGAGCGGTTGTAAGGGAGATGGCGTCAGAAATTCAACCATGGAAATGAATCCTGACAGAGGAGGTAAAACATAGGATAAAATCTCTTCTTTCCTTTGGAGTTACGGGAATTATTCCACCGGCGAGAGGCAGATACCTGATAAACAAGGCTCGGCGATTCTTGTATAGATAACCGCATGGTCTTCACGTCTTTTATTCAACAACTTCGGCCTTAGCTGTGTTATGGGGAGAAATGTGTCCTTAAGGTGTTGCCGCCTCTTTTCCCATAGCTGCGGCATAACGTAGCCGATTTGGATATCCAGGCACTCCATTCATCCTGACCGATAAAAAAGTCTCGCATCTGATTCCGTCTCCATCTCTGTCAAATCTATAAGGATTTGGTGGGGACTCTGAAGTTTCTGTTGGGTATGTTGCTGCAGTCTAGGTCTGGTGGGGGAGGTGGGATACACACATCTGGGTAGGATGGGCCGCATCTTTGGCTAGGCGCTGAACCGGTAACACTAGTGGTTTTCATTGTAGTAACTCACACGGTAGTTGTTTCTCTGGTAGTGATTATGGTTGTGGTTTTCGCAGTGGTTGTCAAAATTCTAGTAGTTGAAGACGTGACCATGGCCGTTGTTCTCATGGTGATAGTTGAGGACAAGGTCCTTGTAACCTCATTAGTTAGCGTTGCTATTACTGACTGCATCTTCGTGACCTCAACTCTGCTTGTCACCGTTACTGGCATGGGACTGGTGGTTGATTCGCCATGTTAGTCGGGGGCGCCAGATCATTCCTCCTCGGTCTGCTTCAACTATTTCGTCTCCGGGGTTTAGTCCCATGGACCATGCGAGATGGTCGTCGAGTTTAGGTGGCAGCGTGTGGATAGTTTGGTTCAGCCATATGTGGCCGTTCTTCATGAAGCCTAAGAGGCATGTTGATACCGTGTATGTCTCCCATCCGTACTGGATTTTGAAGGCTGTGAGGATTATTAGATTGTTCTCATCGCCCCTATCGGTCTGGTCGATAATTTGGACTGCTGACTGTTTGATGCCGACAAGCTTTTCAAACTCTTTTGGTGGTCTGTATGCTTTCATGATCCTCATAGAGCGGTCGTATTCAAGGGTGTAGAATTGATGGAGGAGCGGTGTCTCCTCCTCCACCAACCTGACGTCATAGGTTCTGAGAAGATTTTCAAGCCTCTCCTTATGGTCCACGATATCTTTCCTTTCAAACTGTATGATTAAGAACAGGAAGTCTCGTAGTATGTTTATGAAATCTTTTTCCGTTGCCTTCAATTTTTCAAAGGTTTTTCCGCAGCATCGGCAATTCACTGTGTCAAAGGTCTCGATGCCGGCTATTCGGTCGCGCTCCATTATAAGTGACATCGGTCTGATGTTGGGCATGATGTCGTGCACTTTCATGGGGTAGAGCATTTCGTATACATGGTAACAGGCCGTGTGTGCTGCAAGTAGGGGGAAGATGAGACAGAGGGATGCGAGAGGAATTAGGAGTGGGTCGGAGCCGAGTAGGTAGTAGAGTATGCCTAATGAAAGAAGTGAAAGAAGTGCGGCGGCGCCTCTCAGCCTGAGGTTCCCCGGCTCAGGCGTCAAAGATACGATGAAGGCTAGAAGCTTAGTGTACCAAGACTCGGACTTAGTTCTAATAATTATGCTCAACTCACGGTCAACCTCTCTATCATTCTCCCACTTCTAACCAGCTTTTCTCTATCAAAGCTCTTAAACCGTGTAACCACGTATGCTCCAGCCGGCACCCTCAACGGCATATGGTCAGGATGCTCCAATACGCTGCTTTTCCAAACCAGCAAGTAAACATTCCCGTTTGCAGAGATGACTTTGTATTTACCGAAAAGCCAGTGGGCGCAGCCTGTCTCGTTAGGTATAGTCAACTCAGGCAGCCTTTCGCCAATCTTGGGGATTTCCTGCTTGGACACTCTTCTGAGGATTACGCGTCCCTGTCTGTAAAGTCGCATAACATAAACAAATCGTCCATGCATAAAAAGCAATAATTCTCATGAAACGCTCGACCCATGGGCCACGCCCATGCATATTATCAACAGTCATGAGTAACCGAATAAACAGGCGGAACATCATCATTCGCCGTCATTTTGAATAAATCGGAAATATGTCTCTTAATTCGCCAAAACTTTGGTTCTCCACGCCAAGAAAGCGCATTACCTTCAAAACCTGATATGGTTCGGGCGGTTTGCCTCAATACTTCTCTGAAGTTTTTGACTATTATTAGTCGAGTGTTTTAATTTTTAGGGGGCGCTTCTAGGAGGCTGGTTTAGCGGTTGTAGCGTGTCTTACTTGTGTGCTTCTATTGCACCGGGCAACAAATTGCTCTGTTTTAGACTGGTTTCCATTTGTCTTGGTTGGGGAAGCCGCATTCTAGGCATGCTATGGGGCTACCGTGGCCAAGTCCCCTGAGGGGGTTCAAGCAGTTGGGGCACAGCAGTATTCGTATGTTGTCGAAAGGTGCGTTTAGTCTAGCTATTGGGAACATTGCGGGTGCGATAGAATTAGGTAGCTGGTGTAGTTCTATTTTAGTTGGTGACTTAGGTATGCTGAGGATTGTTTCGGGTCTTTTGAGTTGTTGATGGAGGTATGGGCCCTTTTCATCTGCTTTGAAACGTTTGGGTTTCCATTCTAGTTGTTCAGCGGCTTCAAGAGGGTTCTCTAAAAATTTCTTAACACATTCCTTCGATTTACCATCCGTTAAGCCGTTCTCCTCACCCCTCTTCTCCACTATTTTCAGCAGAAGCTTTTGGGCTTGGTGTAGCTTTTTAGCGGTTGTCTTTTTCACACCTTTCATAGTTGCCTCAGAGCTCTTAGCCCGTTTATTTCTAGCGTCAATTTCTTCTAAACCCAGTTCTTTAAGCGTTCTCTTTGCCCCTATGCGTTCGATCAACGAATATGCGGTGGACCAAGGAATGTTCAGGGCTTTGGCTGCCTGTCTCCAAGAGCCTAAGTGGTTTTTGAGCTTTTCTAATGCGTTATAGACATCATCGGCGGTGAACAGGATATGTGTTTTCTCTTCCTCATATGCCCATTTAACCACCTCTTCGTCTGGAAGATTGTCCACAACTAGGCAGGGAACCTCCTGCAAATCGGCTATTCGTGCGGCTTCCAATCTGCGTAAACCACTTATGACTCCATATTTCCCGTCACGCAGCGGCCTCACGGTTAAGGGTGATAGAAACCCTCGCTTTCTTATGTCCTTCACAAGCGGGTAAACATCGCCTATGTCTTTTTTCGGGTTCATCGGATCTGCTACGAGCCTGCTTACTGGGATGAACTCCAGCCTAGACCTGTAAACCTTTTTACCCATCATATTTCTATGTTTTGCAGATATATTTAGGGAGTTGAGGCCATTTTCGTTCATCTCTCACCCCTCAATTGTTGCGACTTCGAAGTAAAACATTACGTACGATGTCTGATGAAGCTTCTCGACAGAATGTTTTCCTAAGTATTCAGCCTTATGCAAGACTCTAGCACATACATGACCTATTACGAGAATAGGAGGGGTTAGAAGCACCGCACAAAATGTTATCAAGTATGTAGCGATGTTCTTACCGCATTTCACTGGATGAGGCCTTTTTCTTGGATTGCTGTAGAGAGTGATGGATGTATTCCCCAGTGGCTCTCTTTTCCCATGCGAAGTAACTATAAGGACGTTACTTGTTATCACATCTCTGTGGAGTTTCTCGGGAGCGTCCTTGAAGGGGGTTTGGAACACCTTGTCTATCATGCGCGGGCTATGTTTATCCAATAAGTCTTCCATGGCTACAGGGGCAGTGTTTCCCGCTGAAAGTTTCGGCAGATGATGCTGTTTATCACCATAATTATGGGGTGATAGGTTGTCGCTCATTGGCTGTCACCTCCTTGAAAGTTTTTAGCAGAATTTTTCCTGCGGCTGTTATTCTCGGTTTTCCGTCAGCTATCTTTAGGAGTCCATGTTTGATGAATAGTTCTCCGTACTTCATGTTTCTCCAGTTACGGCAGTATTGTATGACTACTTCGTATGGGATTTTTTCTAGTGTTTTGGCTACCTCTTCGTCTTTTGCCTCTCTGATGGCAAGCCAAAGAGCTGTTATTGCTCTGTCTAGCAAGGATTCGGACTGCCGGTTTTCACTCTTTGCTTCACGGTTCTGCTCCTTATCCGCAGCTACTTCTTTTATTTCATCTTCTTTGTTGGTCACGTTCACTGGCTCTTTGAGTAGTTGTGGATGGTTACCGAGACATTTACCGTCGGTGGTTAGAACTCTTCCGCAGATCATGCAGTATTTTATGAAAGCCGTTTTCTCCCACTTTCTCTGTTTACTGGAGAGGGTTAGCTCATTTCTCTTCATTTCGAAGATATAGCCTTCCACTATTACTCGGGTACCATCAGCGCTTGAAAGCGACTGCGCTCTGCTAGGTACTAGTATTCTTATGTAGGCTTCTCCCCTCCTCAGGTTTCTTATGATTTCATCTACGCTACGGGGTGCTGTCAGTGAGAGTATCTGCATATCTTCTTTCGACCTTGTGTTTAAGATGACCCACCAGTAGCAGGACTGTCTAATTCCGTCGGCTATGTCCGAGAGCCTCTGGGTGGCTAGTATGAGGGCTAGGCCGTGGCTTCTACCTGTTCTGACTATGTTTTCCAATATGCTTCTGCTGCCCGAGCTCGCGCCACCTTTCAGCATAATGGGCTTAGCTACTATGTAGGCCTCGTCAATCACGGTCACGATTGGTGTCTGTTCGACGAAGGCCAGTGGGCCTCTTTGGGTCATTATTTTTTCTAGCTTCCTAAGCATCAATTCTAGGACGATGGCTCTAGTTTTCTCAGGTATATCGGATATGTTGAGAACGACAAGCTTAGGCTGGCCTGTGAGCAGAGGTGAATAGATGCTTGCCAACGAAGCTCCAGTAGACCTGAAGACCGATTTGAGGTCGTAGAGCTTGTCATAAATTCCTTCCAATGCATCTCTTGTCTGCGGCCCATACTTGATTCTACCTTCTATGACGTCTCTCTCAAGCTTCTCTATCCTGCTGAGGAGGTTTTCGTAAGTGAGTGTTCCACCTGTTATCCTTATCTCGGAGCGAGCGGTTCTAATGAAATGAGCCTGCTTAGAGCCAACCTCCTCTAGGATTGATACGCTGTCAATCAGGTCCTCGACCATCTGCGTATCTGTCTCATTTTCTAGGACTGGTTTGAATGGGTCTATGCCTGTCTGGGAGATCATGTAGATTTCGGCGTCTCCGGTGTCGACAAAGCCGTCGGAATAGAGCGATCTGGTCAAGTCCCCCTTCACGTCAAAAAGGATTATCGGATAGTGTTTCATGAGCTGCGTGACTAGGCTGTATAGTGTGGTTGTTTTGCCCGTACCGCTCTCCCCCACAATAATCATGTGTGGATTGAACTCTCTGCCCTCGACTGTGGGAGCATATCTGATCTCGATTTTTCCCGGTATTTTTCTTATGTCTATATGTGTCTTTACCTGAAAGTAATCTGATCCCGTTCTGACGGTTTGTTCAATGAGCCTCACAACCTTGGATACTGTTCCAAGCACCGCCGTCGGTTTCCTATTTCGCGTCTCGATATCTTTCCTAATTCTTCTTATTGTTGCGGCCTGCTCGCCCCAAGCCACTAAACAGGCTAAGGCGGTTACGAATGGTATGGATGGTAGGTTGGCCAGCACAATGGCGAAGGCTTTGTAAAACTCGAGGCGGGCGAACATCGCCGCTATAACCATGTCTAATGCTAGGCTTAGGATGAAGTAGCCGGCTCCGAGGCTGTGGACAGCCGAAGCTATCTCTTTGACAAATGAGAATAGGCCGCCGATAGGCGTCATAGCCATTATAGTTAGCATCACCGTGAAGTATACCCTGCCCACCACCAGTGTGCGGAGGCTGGTGATAGGCCTATGCTCAGGCGCGTTACCGTCGCTCAGCTTATTCAGCAGAATAAACGCTATCAGGTAGTTAGCCATCAGAAGCATTGTCCCCAGTTGCGTTATCACCATACCTCCCTCAGCACGTAGACCACATTGCTACAAGGCGCCGAAGACGGCAGCGAACATTATGATGACCAGCCCCGAGACTACTAGCCCATCTAGTATAAGCGCTTTGTCGATTAGCTGACCTGCAACTCCCTTGGTCATGCAGTCCCCCAACGGCAGGAATATCGCTATCCCCGCGCCTAGCAAAGCCGTTGCAATCAATAGAAGAGGCCGCTGGAACCTTTTGCAATGGTGCTCTAATCAGGTCTGCAACCCCTCCCGTGCCGGCTCCGTAACCCATCTGAGACGCCAGAGCCGTCGCCGCCAGTTGCACAGCCGTCAACGCCGCAGGCCTGAGCCGTGCCAACACCTTTCCCATTCTCCAAGCCTTGTGGGTTTTCATGGTCGCTTCGAGACCGTCTCCGAACATGATAATAGATAAACTTTTGGTGGCAAACCTGAACGAGAACTGAACGTAAGTTGAACGAGGAGAAACTATTTTCGGTCAAGGTATCTGTGAAGTGGCTGAATTTTGGCGAATTAGGCTGACCATAATTACTCGGCCGTCGTTCAATTCTCGTTCAGTTTACGTTCAACTTTGCCACCAAAAATTTATATAGGGTTCTTCATGATGTCAACTAGGCTATTTAAAGCTAAA
>JAWBNK010000002.1 GCA_038827615.1 Thermosphaera sp. | reverse complement strand
TCTACCTCCAGTCTATAGCTTCCGAAAAACGTGTCGCGTCTCCCGCGGCCGTAGGGTGGAGTAATTGAGTAGATGTCTTCACAACACTTGCGTGGGTTGGAGATGCTGAAGTAGTGTAATACATCATCTTTCGGTACGAAGACTACATTAAATATGTTATACGGCTTCACTAAGACTGTAAAACCACCAGATCTACATACTACAGGCATTAAAACACCTCTAAACTTTCTAGAGGGGTTGGGGGCGTTGACAAACCCTTACAGGCCGTGAAGCGTGTGTGAATCATTGGGTTTTCTGTTTCACGCGTAAATCCCTGCCTCCACCGGCTGGAGCATTCACCGATGATCACTCCATGTTTATCTCCAGTGACCTTCCACTCCCTAAGGGGGCGAATAGTGCGACCACTGTACTGGAGAACTTTTCAAGTTCAGCGAGCTAGGTTCAAGGAAACAGTGCTCAGCCCGTAGGGTCAATGGTGCTGGAAACACCCAGGAGTAGTCAGCCGCTTTCTCGAACAATAGTGTGATATCCGGTCGGAGATGATGTGAGTAGCGAGGAGAAATATCGTGAGTAGTAGGGCTACTCCATGGTGGGAGTTAACCTCGTGAACAATTTTGAAGCCGCCAGATGGAGGGCTTGCCACAGCGCTGGAATCCCCTGGTGTCTAAACCGCCAAGCAACATAAGGTTACACAACAGCGCCATCAACACTGGGCGAGGCTACGCTCCCGTAGTAGCACGACAAGGAGAACACGGGATGATGGATATTGTTGCCGGCGGTGAACCATCCTTCAATAGATGATGGCTTGTCGTCTCCGTTAACACTGCTTCGAAGCTTGTAAGGCCGGGAGCGAGGCTACGGTATGATAACACCAAGATGACTCCACTGCCGGAACGCGTAGATGAGCATACTGAAGCCGGGAGCGCTATAGTAGAAACTTGCATGGAGATAACTGGTGGGAAAGATGAGGAGATCGATTGCAAGCCTCTTGAAACGGTCGGAGAGCTACTGAACACGGATGCACGCAGTATGGGGGAAGCATGCCTCCGAGTCGGCCCAACATCAACACCAACCTTGTTGCACTGAACAAGCCCGCCGAACTAGTGAAGAATCAGCGTTCCTGGATCCCGGGATGCAGGCTACACCACTGAGTGCCCTCCAACCCATGGGATAACAGGGTCCAGAGAACTCGGCGAGAGAAATGCTCGGAGAATAGGTTTTGAAGGTGCTTGTTGATCAAACAAGCATGGAGCATATAGTTTTCGGTGAAGGCTACGTAAACATGGCGAATCCGCACGCTAAGAGGTGATTCAGCCGGGTGAACTCAACCAGTGGGATCTACCTGAAATGCTCCCGCTGTGGTTGCGAGATTCCCCTCGAAAACCGTGAGGACATGCTTATAGCTGGTAGGTGTCCAAGGTGTAGAGGTCTCATGTTCATCAAGTACCGTGAACCCGTTTTCAAGGTAAACAAGAACGAGCGGGGCATATGGAGGTACTCCCCATTACCACGCTTCAACAACAGAGTAACGCTTGGCGAGGGCTTAACACCTGTGAGCCGGGTTGAAGGAGTACTTGTTAAAAACGAGAAGTTTAACCCTACAGGGCTTTACAGCGATAGGGCCTCGGCGATTATCTCGTCCCACCTGAGGGATGCCGGAGCCGGGAGAGTCTACGTTGAATACTCAGAAGAGTTCACGAGATCACTTGTTCACTACCTAGCAGGCGTAAATCTGCTCGTGGTGGCGAGCAGCATCTTCGAGATGGATCCGGAAGATGTAATGTTCTTTGCCAGCAGAGGGTTAAACATTGTCCACGATTACCCTGATGGGTCCACCATCGCGTACTATGAAAACCCGTTAACGATTGAAGGGTTGAAGACCATTGTCTTCGAGCTCTACGAGCAAGGAGTTAGAGCTGAGGACGTGGTCGTTCCCGCTAAGAGCGGTGTTCTAGCCTTGTCACTCTACAAGGGGATCGTTGATTTACTCGAGGCGGGGATTGAAGCAAGCTTCCAAGTCACAGCTGCTACGCTGAAGGGTTTCAATCCACAAGCACTCAGAGACTTGAAAGGAGTTAGGATCATCGAGGTTTCGGAGTCCGAGCTCTACGAAGCCTACATGAAACTGTTGAGGAAAGGATTTAAAATAAAACCTCTCGCTGCTTTAAGCTACTACGTCGCAGAGATCACTGGGGGCTCGATAGCCGTTGTCACCATGGGTTATAAAACACGAGCCACAGATAGGGGGAGCGATGTAAAAAAGCTCGTGCTAGACGTTATTTCTAGGAAACCACTGATAACTGCGTACGAGGTGTGGAGAGAGAAACCCGTCTACACTCTCAGAGCAGTGTACAAAGCCGTTAAGAGCATGGAGCTCAGTGGAGAGATATGTTTTGAGGTTAAAACAAAGGGTGTGCGCAAGGTCAAACTCTACAAGCCCTGCTAATTCCTATTGAACGTTCAATAAACAATATATGCGCAGACCCGCATGAACACAGCACGGGGTTGCGGGTGAAGCTCGTAGACTCCTACGCCTACCTTGAAAAGCTTAGGGACCTAGTATACTCGTTGCTGGAGTATAGAGACAAGATCAAGGAAGACGGATCAGAGATCGTGCCCATACGCGAAGCAACACCACTGGTGCGCTACGGCTTTATATCCATGTTCAAGGGCGGTGCCATAATGGATGTTACTAACGAGAAGCAGGCTGAGATTGCTGAAGACGCGGGCGCAGTCGGCGTAATGGTTCTGGACAAACTGCCTTACGATGTGAGAATGGCCGGCGGAGTCGCCAGAACTGCCGACCTCAACGTGATAGCAAGCGTGATGAACGCCATAACAATACCGGTCTCAGCTAAATGTAGGATTGGGCACGCCGAGGAAGCAAAGCTGCTCGAGGAGTTAGGCATAGATCTGATAGACGAGAGCGAGGTTCTAACCCCTGTTGACGAGAAAAACCACATTAACAAGTGGGATTTCAAAACACCTTTCGTCAACGGTGCCAAGAGCCTGCCGGAGGCTCTCAGGAGAATCCACGAGGGTGCTTCAATGATTAGAACCAAGGGTGAGCCGGGCACAGGCAACGTTGCCGAAGCTGTAAGACATATTAAGCTCGTTAACAGAGACATTGCAGCCCTGAGAGGGCACTTCCTATCTGGCGACTACGAAGCTATATGGTTCTACTCAAAGGAGAATAAAATATCCTACGAGCTCGCGCTACTAACAGCTAGGCTGGGGAGACTACCCGTTGTCAACTTCGCCGCTGGTGGCATCGCAACACCTGCCGATGCAGCACTTATGATGTGGCTCGGCTCTGATGGAGTGTTCGTGGGCTCCGGCATATTCAAGAGCCAGGACCCGGAGAACAGAGCGAGAGCCATAGTGCTAGCTACATCCTTCTACGACGACCCCGAGACAGTCGTTGAAGCCCAGAAAATAGTATCGGAGAAGCACTCCATGCTCGGCATTGACATCAGAACGCTGAGGCCCGAGCAGCTTATGCAGGTTAGAGGTGAGTAAGGTTGGTCGTAGTGGGAGTTCTCGCTTTACAGGGAGATTTCCTAGAGCACTCGGAGATCCTGAGAGAACTAGGAGCGGAGGCAAGGACGGTTAAGAAGCCCGAAGACCTCTCCGTAGTAGATGGTTTGATAATACCTGGCGGTGAATCAACAACCATTGGATCACTACTTGCGATAAAGGGTCTCAACGATCACTTGGTTAAACACATAGAGAACGGGCTGCCCGTCATGGGCACCTGCGCTGGTGCGATACTACTGGCGCGAAGGGTTGTCGACAGGGTTGTTGGTGAAACTGGTCAACACACGTTAAAAGTCATGAACGTGAGCATCGTTAGGAACGTTTTCGGCAGACAGAAGAACTCCTTTATAGCCAATGTAGAGGTAGAGAACGTGGGAGTAGTGAGAGCTGCTTTCATCAGGGCACCCGGTATAGTTGAGGCGTGGGCGCCTGCAAGAATAACGGGCTACGTAGACCATCCAGTGGTTGGAAGAATTGGCGCTGTAGCCGAGCAAAACAATATATTAGCTCTAGCGTTCCACCCTGAGATAACAGGAGATAAGAGGATTTATCAGTACTTCATATCGAAGATTAAGAGATGAATTATAACTTATTAGCAACCCTACCTGAGGGCTTACTATTTACCGATCCGGCTCCGGGGAGAGCTCTTCGAAAAAGTCTTTTTTCCATGCGTTAAGCATTTCATGCTGATGCCCACCTATCCTTACTCCTTTGCATCTAGCCCAAGGATTTAGAGCGTGGGCTTCAATCCGCGTCTCGGAGCGCCCCACCCTACCCATAAATCCGTTGAAACAACCTCAATACTGTAGTTCATACTATGACGTTATCTCGAGGCCTGTAGCCATAAGGTATACACTATACATACCGTAAATCCCCGTTAGGTACGTTTCTAAAGTCTTAAAAACCGCCTCGCCCGTGTCGTAAGGTAAGAGACGGATGTCAAAAACGTCAACTAACGTGAAACTTTAACTCTACTCTTAAACCCGGTTGAACACCCTGTTCTGCACGGCCGAGGGGGAGGTCTCCTTTTCGATCACGAGCAAGAGTAAATTGATAAGAGTGAACACGAGGGGAAAACGGTAAACAGCTCAGGCTTCAAAACCCTTACAACCTTAGAATGTGGAGTCCACGACGAGCAACTATTTAGTGATGCTGTTAGTTATCTCCTCGGTCATGAGCCTAGGCTTCGCTGTTTCAATAAGCACGAAGACCCTCCCGAATCGCGTCCTAACCCCCGTGGCAACGATTCTAGCCACCGCCTCACCCCTTGCCACCATCGTCCCAGCATATAATTCATCGTTAACGCTCTTCTCAACAGGTATCGACTCGCCCGTGAGGACTGATTCATCCACGAGCACGGAGCCCTCGACGATTACTCCATCCGCTGGAACGGTATCCCCCATGGAGAGCTTCACTACGTCGTCGGGGACTAGGTACTCGGCTTCGACATCGCGCCACTCCCCATCCCTCAAAACCTTGACCACGATCTTCAGCTTTGACTTCAACAGCTCGACGGCCCTACCAGCCCTATACCCGTGTACAACTCCGATCACAGCGTTTACGAGGAGGAGAAGCACCATTATCGCGAAATCCACATACCTCCCCAGGGTGAAGGAGATAATGGCTGCTGCTTCTATCACGAAGGCGGTGAGGCCGGTGAACTTCTTTGCAAACTCTACGAGCAGGTTCTCCTTCCTCTCGGGTACCTTGTTGAAGCCGAACCTTTTAAGCCTCTCGGCAACCTCCCCGCTACTTAGTCCTCTCAAACCGCTTGCCGTGGCGGGTCGCCCCGAGCCCGCTTAACCATATTCCGAGTCACCTACTTAAGCTTCGTGTGCGAGCCCCGGGGACCGACCCGGCACGTGCAGACCCTTGTGCTCGGGGTGCATGTTTTTAAACACCTTGTCTCCTCCTCTTGAATGTGGAGGATGCTCCGCGGAACAGACGCGTTGGCCAACCAGGCTTGGTGATGTAGAGTGGTTCAAATCGCTCTATTCGCCGCCGCCGTGTCAATCATCATAGGGCTTGTCCTCAGGGGATTCAACATAGCCCTTGCGATGATGCTTGCCCTGCTCGTCTACTCCGCCCCGCTTCTCGGCCGGGGATTCATCGACGTGGTCGCTGCCTCCTTCAACGCTACGATGCTGAACACCGTCCTCTCCCTAGTGCTCGCAATGGTGCTCGCGAACCTTTACAAGAACTCGAGGGCATCCGTTGAGCTGGTGAAATCCTTCGAATCCTTCGGGAAGAGGGTTGCATCCATCGCTGTCCCAGCGGTAATAGGCCTCCTCCCGATGCCGGCTGGAGCATATGTTTCAGCAACCATGATCGACCCCGTGTACTCGAGGATGGGCTTATCCAGCGAGGAGAAAGCCTTCCTCAACTACTGGTTCAGGCACCTATGGGTGGCTACGTGGCCTCTTTACCAGAACATAATCCTCGCCGCCGCGCTACTGGGGTTAACGTACGCTCAGATATTCAGCAAGACGTGGATAATAACGGCGTCGGCGCTGGCGTCGGGAGTCATCATGTTCTCGATAATATACAGGGGCAGGGGTGGCTCGGGAAGCCCGGGGAGAAGCTTTAAAGGGTTGATTCACACGTGGCCATTCATGCTCATAGCGCTCCTCACCCTCGCGATGGGGGTCCAGCTCTACCTCTCCCTGCTCGCGACTGTCTCACTATTCATAGTAGCCTACAGGCTCGGGAAGAACACCGTGCTCCAATCCCTTAGGAAGGCCGCCGACCCAACCCTGATCGGGTTAATCATAGCATCCCTCATATTCGGAAACACCATCAAGGCCACCGGGCTGGCCAGCATCCTAGCGGACTCGCTTGCAAGCCACGGGACGCTGGCCGTCTTCGCAATACCCTTCATAATAGTAGTCGCAACCGGCTTCGAGTTCACCTTCGTAGCGCTAGGGTTCCCGGCGCTTCAGGGACTCCTCTCCTCTTCAAGCAACTACTTGACGATAGCCTTCCTGGGAGGCTTTCTGGGAGCCATGCTCTCTCCAGCCCACGCCTGCCTAGTCATGTCCAGTAAATACTTCAACACGGAACTACCAAGGGTGTACAGGTATGTTCTCCCCGCCGCCTCTATAGCTCTCATCACCTCTGCAATCATTATATTGCTTACATGACTGCCCCCACGCTCCAAGGTGTAAAGGGGGTGATTATGTTTTGAAATATGCTTTTTAGCAACCAATGTAATCAAAGCTCTTCGGAATCCAAGATGAGCTCGTCATGGCATTCAATGAGCCCTGAGGAAGTCTTGAAGGCGTTGAACACGGATGTTGAAAAAGGGTTGACGAGCGAGGAGGCCGAGAGAAGGCTGAAGGAATACGGTCCCAACGAGATAATGGTTAAGAAGAAGCACCCCATACACTTGTTCATCCGCCAGTTCACCAACTTCCTGATAATCATACTGTTGATTGCAACCGTCATATCCGCTGTCCTCGGCGAGCTGGTGGACGCGCTCGCCATAGTGATCATAGTTGTTTTAATGGGCGTGATGGGGTTCGTCCAGGAGTATAAGGCTGAGAAAGCCGTTGAAGCGTTGAAGTCAATGGCGGTGCCATACTGCACGGTCGTGAGGAATGCAACCGCGGTGGAGATACCCACGTCGCAGCTAGTGCCGGGAGATATCCTGCTCGTTAAGGAGGGGGATAAGATCCCAGCAGACGCTAGGATCCTGGAGTCGATAGACCTGCTGGTTGATGAGTCCCCCTTAACCGGCGAGTCGACCCCTGTCGAGAAGGACTCCGACCTGATCCTGCACCCCCAGACTCCCGTGAGCGATAGGAAGAACATGTTGTTCATGGGCACATACGTAGTCGGGGGCAAGGGGAAGGCCGTGGTAGTGGCGACGGGTACCTCAACCGAGATCGGCAAGATAGCAGAAGCTATCGCGGAGGCGAAGGAGGAGAAAACACTGTTGGAGCAGGAGCTCGACGCCTTCGGGAAGAAGATAGGAGTCATCATACTCGCGATAGCAGCGATAGTGTTCTTCACATCTCTCATCGAGGGATACCTCGGAGTGGTCGACGCCTTCATGGTCTCGGTCGCGCTGGCCGTGGCAGCAATACCCGAGGGACTCCCCGCGATAGCGACCGCGATCCTAGCGATAGGAGCCTACAGAATGGCTAAGAAGAAGGCAGTTGTGAGAAGGCTCGGCGCCGTTGAAACCCTCGGAGCAGTCGACGTCGTATGCAGTGATAAAACAGGAACCATCACTAAGGGGGAAATGACCGTTAAAATAGTGAAACTCCCGGGCAGGGAGTGCAGAGTAGAGGGAGTCGGCTACCAGCCGACGGGGAGAATAGCCTGCAACCCGAGCGCGCTTGAAGACGACGCCTTCCTATACGAGATAATAGCCGCTCACACCAGCGTTGACGTGGAGCTACGCCTCGACAACGGGTCGTGGAGGATTAAAGGCTCTCCCACGGAGGGGGCTGCACTAGTCCTCTCGTACAAGGCGTTGGGCGAGGAAGGAGTGAGAAGAGCGGAGAGTAAATACCCGTTAGTGAAGACATACCCGTTCGACAGGTTTAGAAAGAGGAAAACCACCGTCCACAGGGTGGGAGACAAGTACCTGGTGGTTTCCTCGGGGGCCCCCGAGATGCTCCTCGAGATCTCTACTAGGATCAAAGCCAGCGGCGAGGAGGAGTTATCGCCCGAGCGGAGGGAAGCCCTTGCTAAGGAGATAGAAGACCTGGCTTCACAGGGGTACAGAACCTTTGGAATAGCCTACAAGTGGGTTGAAGAGTTCAGCGAAAACCTCGATGTAGCGGAGGTTGAAAACAGCCTCGTCTTCTACGCAGTCCTAGGGATAATAGACCCGCCCCGCGAGGAAGTCGTTGAAGCGTTGAAAACAGCCAGCAAGGCTGGTATAAAGACCATCATGGTCACGGGAGACCATAAGCTAACGGCAATGGCGGTCGCAAGAATGATAGGTATAAACGCCAGCGAGGAGACCGTGCTGGAGGGCAAGGTACTCGACAGCATGAGCGATGAAGAGCTGGTGAAGATAGTTGATAAGATTAACGTGTACGCAAGAGTCACCCCAGAGCACAAGGCAAGGATCGTTAAGGCGTTGAAGTCAAAGGGCTACAAGGTCGCGATGACCGGCGACGGAGTAAACGATGCCCCCGCTCTGAAGCTTGCTGACGTGGGAGTGGCTATGGGTATACGCGGGACGGACGTAGCTAAGGAAGCATCCCAGCTGATCCTCCTCGACGACAACTACAGCACTATTGTCGAAGCAGTGAGGGAGGGTAGAGTCATCTTCGACAACTTGAAGAAGCCCATAAACTACCTGCTGGCAGCCAACATGGGCGAGGTGGGAACCGTGTTCGGGGCAGAACTCCTCTACCTGCCCCCGCCTCTGCGGCCCATACACCTCTTATGGATAAACGTGGTCACCGATGCTCTCCCAGCAGTGGCCCTCGGAGTAGAGCCTCCGGAGCCGGGCGTAATGGAGAAGCCCCCGGCGGCATATAGAGGCGGGTTGATAACTAAGAGGAAAATCCTGTACTACGTCTTCTTCGGAGCCCTGATATCAGCCTTCACCATCGCGGCATTCCTCATGAATCAGCACTCGCTCATAATGGCTCAGACAGCTGCTTTCACGGTCATCGTGCTATCGGAGTTCGGCAGGTCTCTGGCTTCGAGGAGCGAGAACAAGCCCGTGTGGAGGATTAGCTTCAACAAATGGCTCATACCAGCCCTAGCCGTTTCACTAATTCTACATCTTGCAACAATATACACTCCGCTGAACAAGGTATTCTACACCGCCCCGCCGCCTCTTAGTATATGGTTGTACGGAGTAGGAGCCTCCCTGCTGATCTGGCTGGTAGACGAGGCTAGAAAAGCCATTGGGGTAAAGATATAAAACGACTGCTTCACACTCAAGTTTTTCAAAGCCGCTTGTTTATCTTCTCATAGGAGTATTTCTTAAGCCCAGGGGGCATCAAGCTGGTCAACAGCCCTGTTAAAACCAGCCTGCGAGCCTCCTCAAGGCTCAAGCCCCGGGAGGCGAGATAGAACAGCTTATCATGCGTCACCAAGTGGCTCTTCGCGTAATGCCTCGCCTCCAAAACCTTGTTACTGTTGACTTCGAGAAACGGTTGCATGAAGCCCGTAGCATTCTCCTCGAGAATAGACTCTAAACCGTAGACTATTCTGGCGTTATCAGCGCTCGGGTGGACCACGCCCCTGCCCCGCACGCTGCCCGTTGAGTTGTTCTTCAAGTAGAGGGTTGAAGCGAAGCTGAGGGAGGAGCTCTTCCTGCTGATTAAACCGTCAACGAGAGCGTCCAATCTGCTCCCCTCTCTCAGGACGCCCGAGAGCCTGGCGTTTACAAGCGAGTTGCTCCCCGGCTTCAACGCTCCCTCAATCCTCGTCATTCTCCCAGGATGAACCAGGATGGCTAGATTAGCCTCCGAGCCGTCTCCAGCCTCGAGCGTGAAGTTCACGCTCGAAGCAGACTCCAAATCCTCCTCGAAATCGATCATCACGTTAGCCTTAACTCCGCTTCTAACAATTACGTTCAACCCCAAGAGGGATAATTCTCCCCTGATCCTGCTCCTCGATTCAACGATTAGAGTTCCATCAGCGGCGACATCTATGATTAGGTTGCCCACGGCAACCCCCTCCCCCTCGCCTCCCTTCAGCCTGACGACGGCTTCCCCGCCCTGGAAAACCAGGGTCCTCGCCTCATCGTTCAAGGACTTGTGGAGCCTCGGGAGCAGCGAGTAATTCTCGTACAGCCTGATCCTGCCCGCCCCTTTCAGGAGAACGCTACCCGATGCCTCCAGGTCAAAGCCTTCGACAACCCTCAACTCCTTCTTGAGGAGCTTGTCGTAGACGCTCATGTAGAGGCTCCAGTCGGTGTATGACTTCACAGTCGGGGAGTCCCCGTGCCTCTGGAATTCCTTCATGAATGGTTCCTGGGCCACGGCTAGCCGACACCCCCGAGCTCGCTGAACTCTAGTTGAATTACCTTGGTCAGCATTGAGACGTACTCGAAGGGAAGCCTGGGGAATATATCCCTTATGAATCCGAGTATCATCAACGACAAAGCCTCCCTCTCCGCGAGCCCTCTAGACTTCAAGTAGAATAACTGCTCCTCGCTGATCCTAGCCGTAGTGGCTTCGTGCGCGATGTCCGCATCGCTCTCGGACGAATGTATTATGGGGTACGTGTAGCTTTTGCTATCCTCGTCGAGTATCAGGCTCTCGCACTGGACAAAGCTCTTCGCGCCCCTAGCCCCCTTGTTCACTTGGATCAAACCCCTATACACGTTGAGACCTTGCCTAGCGCTTATGCTCTTCGATACTATTCTGCTCGAAGTATACGGGGCGGCGTGCACCACTTTGGTGCCAGTGTCCTTTATGAACGGCCCATTGCTTATTCCAACCACAGTGCTGACAGTCCTAGCGTATTCTCCTCTGAGAATCGTTGAAGGGTACGTAATGGTTATCTTGCTTCCAATACTGCCTTCAATCCACTCTATCAGGGAGTTCTTCTCGGCGATACCCCTCTTATTGTTGAAGTTCACTATATTCCTGCTCCAGTTTTGAACGGTCACGAAGTTCAACCTTGAATCCTCGTGAGCGTAGAGCTCGACCATTCCGTCGTGGAAACTGATGGTTTTAAGCCTTGGAGCACTGCATCCTTCAATAAAAGTTATCTCGCTCCCCCTATCCGTGACGACGATTGTGTGCTCGAATTGTCCTTCAAGCTCGCTTCCAATAAAGAAGAATGCTTCAACCGGGTAGGGTATTTTAACACCTTTTGGAACATACACGAATACGCCGCCGCTCCACAGAGCGTGGTGCAGTGCAGCGAACTTGTGGTCCGTGTAGGGGAACACCCTTCCGAAATACTGCTTCACCAAGTCGGGGTACTTCTGCACGGCTTCCTCCATCGGGATCATTAAAACCCCGAGGTCCTTAAGCAGATCCTTCATAGTCGTGTAAACGCTCTCGCTGTCGAGAACCGTCGTTAAGCCTGCAAGGTACTTAGCGTAGGTTTCAGGCAGCTTGAGGTTATCATATATTCTCCTAATTTCCGGGGGAAGATCCTCCCACTTCTCGATCTTGCCGTGAGCAGGCTTCACATAGTAGGATGATATCTCGTCTAGATCTATTGATTCGATACCTATCATCCACTTAGGCATGGGCGCTTTCTCGAAAAACTCGAGCGCTCTCAGCCTGTGCCTAGTCATCCACTCGGGTTCTTTCTTTACCCTCGATATCTCCTCTACCAGGCTCCTGGAGATCCTCCCTCTTATTTCAACCTCCTTAGCGTACGATACCCCCTCGGTGAAGAAGTGCTCATCTAGCTCTATTGCCTTCAAACTACTTGCCCTCCAGCCACCTGTAGCCCTCCTTGTTTATCTTGTCGATAAGCTCTAATCCTCCCTCCGCCACGAACCTGCCGTTATGCATCACGTACACTCTGCTGGGGGAAACGTATTCGACCACCCTGGGGTAGTGTGTGATTAAGATCACTGAAGCCCCAGCTGAGAGCGCCTCCTTAATATAGTCTGCAACGCTTCTCACGCCGTCCACGTCGAGACCGCTGTCCGGCTCGTCCAGGATCACGTATTTTGGACGCATCACGCGTGCCTGGAGGATCTCGGAGCGCTTCCTCTCCCCACCGCTGAAGCCCAGGTTTAAATCCCTATCAAGCAGCTCCTGCTTCAACCCTATTAAAACAGCCTCGTCTTTAATCCTCTTCTCCAATCCCTCAATATACTCTGAGATATCGTGTCTGCCCATCTTCTTGTTGAGGACACTGCGCAGGAGCATGAAGATGTTCACGCCCGGTATCTCGACAGGGTTTTGAAAACCGAGGAATAACCCGGCTAAAGCCCTCTCGTGAGTAGGCTTCCCGGTGAAGTCGACTCCATCTATGATTATCCTGCCCGAGACTACCCGGTAGTTTGGGTGACCCATTATCGCGTAGGCGAGGCTACTCTTTCCGCTACCGTTGGGCCCCATAATGACGACGAGTTCCCCGGAGTCAATCGTGAAGCTGACCCCATCAACCACTCTCTTATTTGAAACCTCCACTACGAGTCCATCTACCTGAAGCAATGCTACTCCCTCGTATTTTAACATTGTTATTGGTTCTTAAAAACTAGTAGCGGCTCCGACCTCTTAGAGAGTATACTTACTAATATATACTGAAAAGTTTTTTAGAATAGATTTATATCTAAGATTTTAAAGGTGGGTTCGTTGTCCAAGGCACTAACTAAGGTCCAAGCCTTAATAATAGTTTTAGTCATAGCAGTAGCGGCCGTTGGAGGCGCGTATCTCATCACTCAGACTACGATGCAACCCACTGAAACCACGACCACGACTCCAACGACGACCCCGGAGACTACGACTACCCCGGGAACAACTACGACTCCGGTGACCACTCCAACCACAACTACTCCGGCGGATAATCAGATATTGATAGGGGATTTAGCGTTAGTTGTTCCCCCCGAGTTCAAGCAGTTTGTGGAGGCCGCTAGGAGCGGGGAGGTATCTGTTAAAATCTACTTCGGGCATGCCCTAACCCAGGACGAGTTCGCGGCATTCCAGCAAGTCATAAACATGTTCATGCAGGAATACCCCGGTATTGAAGTGATTCCAATACCGTACTCCAGCATGGATGCTTTGAAAACCCAGATCTCAGCCATAGCTGCTCTCCCGCCCGAACAGAGGGCAGGCTTCATAGGCAACGCCCCCGACGTGTTCACATGGGCTCACGACTGGATCGGCTCGTTCGCCGATAAGGGCTGGATTCTCGACCTCGAGACATACATTGGAGCCGAGACCATCACCAACTACATCGCCCCAGCTATTCAACCCATAGCCATGTCAGCTGTTACGTACAAGCTGAAGACCTACGGCCTCCCCTACGCCGGCGAGGCCATAGCTCTGATCGTGAACAAACAGCTCGTCACAACCCCGCCCACAAGCTTCAGCGAAATGCTCGCTATAATGCAGCAATTCCACAATCCCTCCGCAGGCAAGTATGGCTTGTCATACCAGTTCGACCCCTACCACTTATACCCGTTCATCACTGCCTTCAACGGATACTATCTCGATGAAGCCACTGGGTCTATCGGCGTGAACTCAACGGGCACCAAGGATGGCGTTAAATTCTACATTCAGAACATCCTGCCGTACCTGGACTACTCAGATCTCGGGTCGACCAACCAGCTCAACAACTTCTTAACTGGAAAAACACCAATGATCATCACTGGTCCCTGGTCCCTGCCGTCGATTAAGAATAGCATCGGGTTGAACAACATCGAAGTAGTACCCATTCCCAACATCGACAACAGGATCCCGAGACCCTTCAGCGGCTTCAGAAACATGTACATCTCGATACTGGCTGCCTCGGGAGGCATTCAGAGAACTTACGCCAGCGTCCTCTTCGTGCTCTACCTGTCCCTCAACGACAATGCTTTGAAGATCCTGGTTGAAAACAACGTGTATGTTCCCGTAAAGAACAGCGTGATACAGTATGTAACGAACAACAGGTCCCAGTATCCCGTAGTATATGGTTTCATGCAACAAGTATTATTGAGAAGCACTCCGATGCCGAAGGACCCGAATATGGAAAAGGTGTGGGGCGTAGGAACTAATTTGAACGCCATAGTCGGCGAGTTCACCAACGCCATATCGCAGGGCAAGACCGTCTCCGAGGCCGTGGAAGCCGCTCTAGGTGTTGTGGACCAGCAGCTCGACGAGGCATACGCCACGATAATGGAGAGCCTCGGCGGGTGATGAATCTTTAAACTCACATGCGTTTTTTTACCTCGCCCTCTAGTCTTTGCCTGAGTGGTCTTTATGAGCGTGAAGAAGATTTTATACCCGTCAAGGGTGGGGCTAGCTCTTGCTTTAGCAAGCATAATTCTCTACGTGTTCTTCAGCATTTGGCCTCTCTTTTTCTCAATAGGCATTGCCTTCACCAACGCTTCCGAGGAGAACCTGCTGCCAAACCCAGACGTTATGAGGGAAATAGATAACACGCTGGCATGCATCAACGTGATCACTTCTCAAGAAGATGTCGCTGGAAGGGCGGAGAGAGTGGTCGACGAAGTCGCTGGAACACTGAGTAGGCTGAGAGATGAAATGGTTTCTTTTAAAACCGCTGTCGAAGAGTCAGAAGATCACACTATAGATCCCAACGTGATGCTTAATGCAAGCGCAGTGTACGTTACAGTGCAGAGGCTGAGGCTTATTCCCGACTCTGTGCAGAGAGTTTTCAACTGCACGGAGCTGGGCTTTCAGCCGACGAGACCGCTCATCTCGTCGGAAGCGCTGAGAGACCTCAGCATAATTTACGACTCCGTATCGCTCCTATCCTCCCAGTACTTGATCATGAGCAAGAATGAACTACTGAGCCGGATAGACAGCGTGTTGAACTCCATACAGGTCACCGAGGTGTATTTCGAGGAGATGAGTAGCGACTTCCAAGGATACTTTGCAAAGCTGTCCGAGAGCCTTGTAGGAGACAGGGAGAGGTTGACGATGAAGTTTATTGGCTTGCAGAATTTCGAGAAACTCTTCGCAGACCCCAGGTTCATCTACTCGTTGTTCAAGACGGGGGTGTTTGTAGCCACCAGCGTCCCCCTCAAGCTACTCGTTGGAATAGCCTTGGCATTCCTTTACTCATCACCCTATGTAATGGGCCGTAAGATAGTAAGGGGGTTGATACTTGCGCCGTGGGCTATACCAATCCTCCTCTCGGGCTTAACGTGGAGGTTTCTGTTCAACCCCAACGGGCAACTCGGGAGGTTGCTCGGCTTGCAAATATATAGTTTCGAATGGGATGCCTTCCTCGTGTACAACTTGTTCGAAGCATGGCTCGCCTACCCGTTCATAATGACGGTTACAATGGGGGCTTTATCAGGGGTTTCAAAAGACCTCGTCGAAGCATCATACATAGATGGGGCTTCAGTGTTCACCAGGCTGAGGCGGGTGGTCCTGCCTCTCATCTCGAGGCCCTTAATGTTCGCCACCATTTTGACGACGGGCGCTTCGCTTCAAGCATTCATGGTCCCACTACTCCTGAATGGAGGCGGCCCAACAAGGCCCATCACTGTTCCAGGCTTGGGGACAAGGTCTGGAAACGTCAACGAGTTCCTCATACTCTTCGGCTACAACAGAGTATCCATCGATAAGGACTACGGGTATGCCGCGGCCACCTACCTCGTCATAGTGTTGATCCTGCTCGTATACGTCACCATATGGTTCGTGTCGTCGAGGAAGCTACGAGGTGGTAGGTGAAATGCCCTTCAGCCTCGGTAGGACAGTTTTGAAGATATTCGGGACGGTGATGGGGTTCACCGTTCTCTTCGCAATGCTGTATCCAATACTATTCATTATTCTCCAGTCCATCACGCCCGAGAGAGGAGTCATTCTGACAAGCCTAGCCCAGGTCTTCGAGTACGGAATATCTCTTGAAAACTATCTCAAGGCTTTCCAAGACCCCAACTTCTACACCGCATTCGTGAACAGCGCCGTGATATCTTTCCTCACCATTGTAATATCGGTGCTAGTGATAACGCCCGCGGCCTACAGCTTCTCCCGCTTCAAATTCTTCGGAAAAGACACTCTACTGTATGTTTACCTGATACTGAGCCAGGTGGGAGGCGGTTTCGGGATCATAGCTGTAATAGCCTTGTTCATGTTCCTAGTTATGCTGAACTCATGGGGTATACCAATATTCAACATGTGGGTCCTACCCTTCATATACGCCTCGGGAGCAGTTCCATTCCAGACCTGGCTGATAAAAACATACTTCGACAGCCTCCCGAAGGAGCTGGACGAGGCTGCCTTCATAGATGGAGCAAGCTGGAGTCAAATAGTCTTCAAGATAGTTCTACCGGCATCTAGAAGCGCCATGATCATAATAACACTGTTCTCGTTCATGAGTGCTTGGGGAGAGTTCTTCATAGCAAACCTCTTGAGGATACAAACGCTCGGAGCATACATATTTCAAACCGCAATAGGACCTAGGGGCGAGCAGGCTCCCTCGCTATTCGCCGCACTAGCCCTGATTTACGCGATACCGGTTATAACCGTGTACATATTTGCCCAGAGATACATTGGGGAAGCGTACAGGATGGGGGCCGTTAAAGGATAATGTGGTGTTTAGGATAAGAGCCTCCCGGTTTTCCTACTGAATAGCAAGGCTTTTCTGAGATTAAACTCCAAGAATACTTCTTCCCCAGGCTGGAAGGAGATGCCCGCGGGTTGTTTGATCTTTAATAAATCATCGCCGACTTTAATGTCCAGGATGGTCTCCGAGCCCAGGGGTTCAACTACTTCAATCCTGCTCTTCAACACGCCCAGCCCTTCCCTCGCATCCTTTGAAACAATAGTATCCTCCGGCCTAACTCCAAGATATACTTCCAACTCTCCCTCTCCCACTAGCTTCGAACCTATTGAGGGATCCAGAGGGATGGATAGGCCCTCGCGGCACTCCAAGACGACCCTGGTTTCAACCCTGCCGCTTCCAAGGATCCCGCCTTCATAGGCCGGCGGAACAACGTATTCGACAGGTGTTTTCTCGACGATTGAGCATTGAATTAAATTCATAGGGGGAGAGCCGATGAACGTGGCCACGAAAGTATCCGCGGGGCGAGCGTAGAGCTCGTCTGGAGAGCCGACTTGGGCAACCCTACCCTTGTTCATTACTGCTATTCTATCAGCCATGCTCATGGCTTCAACTTGATCGTGGGTAACGTAGATGGTCGTTATCCCCAGTTGTTTTTGAAGCCTCTTCAGCTCTCCCCTCATCAGAACCCTTAGCTTCGCGTCAAGATTACTCAGCGGCTCGTCGAGCAACCACACCTTTGGCTTCCTGACAAGGGCCCTTGCAAGGGCAACCCTCTGCTGTTGCCCACCGCTGAGCTGCGAGGGATATCTCTCCAGCAGTTCTTCAATCCCGAGAAACCTAGCTGTTTCTAAAACCCTCTTTCTTATCTCCTCCTTGGACAGCCCGAGGGCTTTCCTGCGCGATTCCAGCGGGAAAGCTATGTTCTCGAAAACAGTCATGTGAGGATATAACGCGTAGTTCTGGAACACCATCGCAACATCTCTATCCTTCGGGTGTACATTGTTAACCACTTTATCATCTATGTATATGAACCCTTCATCGGGGAACTCGAGGCCTGCGATCAACCTTAGAGTCGTGGTCTTCCCGCAACCGGAGGGGCCGAGGAGCGAGAAGAACTCCCCATCCACGATGTTTAGATCAACGTGGTCTACCGCCACTACTCTCCCATATCTCTTGACGACTTTCTCAAGCTTAACCCTAGCCAATGAGTAATCCCCTTGATATAAATTAAGTGTTTATGGAGAAAAAATATTTTTATTTAAATAATATCAAGCCCTCCTCTTCCTCATGAACAATAAGAGCATCGCTCCAACCAACACTACTGCCACTACGACAACGCCGATCATCCAGGGGAATTCTGCCTGCTGAGCAACAGGCGTCGTGGGCGTGGTAGTAGTCTCCGGGGGTGGCGTCGTAGTTGCCGGCGTGGTCGTCTCAGTCGTAGTAGTTGTCACCGGCGTAGTCGTAGTTGTAGTCGGAGTCGTGGTCTCGGGCGGGGTAGTGTAGGCTCCCACTCCCTCTAAGACCGCGAGAGTCTTGGACTCGATGTCGTAGCTCTTCAACATGCCGTATTGTTGCTCCTTCGTTGATGCCAAGAGGTCTAGGACGTATGGGAGGACTCCATTGAGGACTGCGAGAGCGTAGTCCGAGGGAACTCCTACAGCCCACTCACCTCCTCCAACCGTGAAGGATCTTATCTTCGAGGGAGCGTAGCCATCGTGGCTTGTTACTGCTACTACATAGATCCACTTATCGATGTTCTCAACATCGTATAGCATGGTCTTCGGGACTTCGACGATAATCCTGTTGTTGCCTGTATCAGCATAGGCTTTGAACTCCCCTCCCTGCGCAGTGGGGAGCTCCTTATCATAGTAGTAGATCCCCGTCTTCTCCCCTAATGGAACCGCGTCGGACCCCCATCCAGGGGCCACCAGTAGGGCCATGTGCCATGCGTGTTTGCCGGCAATATTGACGTTGAGACCGTAAGTGTCTGTCCTGCCTCCCGAGAGAGTTGTGTGGATGTAAACGTGTACCTGTTGCATGCTCCATCCGTTGGGACCACCCCACGGGTTTCCTCCCAGGTTTCTGAACGTTATCGTGAAAACCACTTTATCCCCTGCGTCGACGACCTGGAATTTGGTCAAGTCGAACACTCCTGGAGCGAACACGGGATTCGACGGGTACGTGTACCCTCCGGGTCCGTCGTCGTCGCCCACGGGGTCATCCATCTCGAACACTACGTTGCCCGTTACCGCCTTCACCGGGACTTGAAGCTGGTGGGTTAGCCCCAGCCTGGAAGACCATTCCGCGGCCTCACCGTTATAGTATACAACTACGACGAGGTACGTGTACTCTCCCCTGGGGATGTTCAAAGTGTTCCAGTCCACGGATGATTCAACCGTTGTCAAACCGCCAGACGAGCCCAAGGCTAGTGCTCCGTTACCAGCGGGTATCCACGATCCGCTTCCGCCGGCTTTGTTAACGCTTATTGTTGAACTGGATAAGTTGATCAACACCTCCCTCATCAAGTACATGCCGAGGTCAACCTGCGTGTACCTTGGGTAGATGTTGTACCCTGGGTTGTAAGGCGACAGCGAAGTATTGGAAGATGTGAAGTAGACTGCAAGCGATAACTTGCTGGGATCAACTCCTTGTGAAACATTAAATGCAAGATAAAGCTTCTCGGCGTCTAACAGTAGATACAAGTTCCTAACGTAAGTTGAACCGACTGTAATGTTCAAGCCTGCTCCGCGGGATAGGCTCGTGAACCATGAGCCCTCGAGAACCCCGTCAATCGCGATTGGCGTTTCAATCGGCATAGGCATGTCAACGTTTAACGAGCCAATGGGTCTCCCATCGGGGTACGATTTAACGTTGAGGTATGATGGAGGCTGCAGGTCCGCGAGCTCGTATGCCGCTTTTAAATAAGCTTTAAAGATGGGGTCGAACGTCTCCGGGGAGCCTCCCCCGTCGCCGCCGTACCACCACCACCAGTCGCTCGCCTCCGCTTTCAACAAATACCTTGCTATATCGGGTCTTGCATCATATAGCTGTTTGAAGCTCGTGAAGCCTAGTTTCTCGAGAATCTCCTTCCTAGCCTTAGCCATCCACATCCATGCAACATTCTCCTGTCTATCACCGATCCACGTGGTTAACTCCCCGCCGGACCAAGAACCCTCCGGCAACCTCGCCGAAACGGTCCTCCTCGGGAGATCACCATAGGCGTCGCCGAAGCCTACTGGGGGAATGTTGGAAATATCCTTGCCCGCAAGGTCGAGATACTGGTAGCTGCCGAGCGGCAGGGGCTTAGCCGTATCAGGGAATCTCTGAACGAACTCCCACGGGGTCACGGTCTCTACTAACCCCTGGCTCTGGAGCTGGCTTATCCTCAGGTAAAGCTGGTTTAAGAAGAGGGTTCCAAACCTTTCATAATTCTCCCAGGGGTTTTCACCGTCGAGAGCTATCACTACGAGCCGTGGACCAGTTGCTTGGCTTCTGAAAGCCAGGATCCTGTTTATCAAGTCCTCCACGGCTTGGGAATAGTCCCAGTTACTGTACTGGAAGCTTAGGAGGTTGCTCAGCTCAGTGTTTCTGAAGAAGACGTATATCCTTCCTGATGGATAGTCTATGTACCATGGAACCCCCAGGTTGTTTATGTCGCTGGTGGATACACCGGTCTTGGCGAGTATTGATTCATCCGTGATCGTCCAGTTTATTCCCGCGTTCCTGAAGGCCTCGACAACATAGGAGTTTACTGCTTGCTCGGCAGGCCAAGCCCCCCTTGGAGTATAATTGAAGTAGTCCCTGAATAATTGAACGCTAACGTTTACATGCACCTCAATATCCTCAGACCACCCGAAGTCAACGATTATCGGGGCTAATGGATGACTATAGGGGACGGGGATTAACTCAACCTGCCCCGTTGAGGCTAGGGACTTGTACTTGGGAACAACCTTGGACATTATATCCTGGTGTACCTCGAGAACCCTTCTTAACTCGCTCACCGTGAAGTTCGGTCTCGCGTTCTGGTAAGCCCTGTTCATTAATTGAAATACGTCGGGGTACTCTTCTTCGGCTACAACCGGGTCAATCCAGAACAAGTTGAACAGTGTGGCTAGGTCTACGACGTTCTGTCCAGTGAGGTCTCCACCAGTAAACTGGTTTACAACGCAATCAATCAACTCCTGATCCGTCGTCGCTGTAGCCGAGCATGTCGAGAAAGCCGTCTGAGCCATGGTCCGCAGCTCGCTAAACCTCGGGATAACGTTGACAATCCTGTTCCAATTAATATCGAAGAAGCCTCCGGGAGTCCTTAGAGCAGAGAATACCTCGGTCTTGTTAACGGTCCCGTTCACGATCTTCCATGAAATTATCTGTCTAACATCCATCTTACCGTTCTCGACATAATCCACAAGCATCTCGAGGAGGGAGCCTGAGAACGTGAAGGTTCCTTTCACATCAGGGTATTTGCTGAGGATGTATGCCATTTTATAATAGTTTCCAACGCTGTGCATTCTAACCCATGGTAGCGTGAAATACGATTCATCAACGCTATAGTACCACGGCTGGTGGTAGTGCCAGACGAATGCTACATATATTTTTGATTCAGCTGATTCAACCCTGGGCGGAATTACTGCGAAACCGACTATTACCAAGGAGAGTAATATGATAGTGAATAGTTGCCTATACATACAACCACCGTTAAGATTTAATATAGGAGTCCCAGTCTTATTAACCTGCATAACATTATGGCTTTAAATAATCGTTTAAACAGCCCGCGAGCCACAGCTCCATGCACGACACGGAAGACCCCCGCCAGAGCCCTTCCACGCAGGCTTCAGCCCCGGTGACCCATGAACGCTTGCGTCCAGGGTTAGGTTGCTCCCTTCCGGGCCTGGCCGGGTTCCCCTGGCTAAGGCGGTTCACCCGCTTCCTCCGAAGCGGGCTCCGCCTCCGCAAGCCCCATGGGGCGGGGATCACCAACCCGCGTGGGGGTTGACGGGGTCCGCCGCGCCGTGCATGGTTTTCTGGTCCAGCAGAGCTGGACCCTCCCCATGGCTCGCGGGCGTTTATTATTTTATCGTTAGAGATTATTAACTATTTCAACGCTAGAAGGGGAGGGGAGCTATCATTAAAACGAGAAGTAGTGTGCCCATCGAGTTCAATATTAGTCCGAGCTTGTCCCCCAGCACCTCGTAGATTATCCTGCCTCCGTCTGTTATGAAAAGCGGCGCCGCGTTAATCAGGGCAAGGTTAAAGTTTACTAAGTATATCCATGAAAGCAGCTTCAGCAACATCATGCCTGCTTGATACCCGAGGAACCCGGTCAAACCTTCAGCCGCTACTCTGGTCTCCGCTATTTCGACGCCGAGCTTGATGGGGGATGCGTTCTTGTAAACATGCTTCAACACTACCTCACCGCTCGGTTTCAGAACCTTGAACTCGAGCACTCCTTCCACGCTTGCGGAGAGAACGCTCCTCAAGTCATTGAAGCCCGCTAGCTTCGTCCCGTTCACGGATAATAATACATCCCCGCTGGAAATTCCAACCGAGTCCGCGATGCTGTTAGCCTCCACGTTAACTACGTAGAGTGCTGGGGTCGAGAGTAGTAGGATGAGCGAGAAGAACGCTAAACCTATTAAAAGGTTGACTGCGACTCCCGCCGCTAGAATACTGGACTTGGCCTTCAGGGCGGATGACTTGAACTTCTCCTCCGAGACCTCTACGAAAGCCAGGGGTAGGATTAAAGCAATCATGAATCCGAACGATTTGACCTCGACATCGTTGCTCACCGCCGTCTTACCGTGGAAGTATTCATGAGTGATCGCTGCAATGCTCACCGCTATTACGAAGTATACCACGTCCAAACCCCTCACGTTGACCCCTGGGATGAGCAGCACGGCCCCGGGGGCATTGCTCCAAATTCTCGAAGCCACCGTGGTGATTGAGAAGTATAGGAAGAGCCCTAGCGAAGCAATGAACAAGCCGGTGAAGACGTAGTTTAGTTTTCTAAACCATTTACCAGGCCTCGGGGCTAACCTCCCCTTCAAGATAAGTAGGACGCCGTATTTGAGCTCAAGCCCCTTCACGGCACGATGGTTTTTAACAACCCTGAATACCGCGTTAATTACGAGCCAGGCGATTAGAATGATTATGAGACCTATTGTTAACGTATCCATGTATCTCTGCACACCACGGTAAAAATATGGTAAAACGTAATTTAAATAATGAGAATGCCCTGGGGATGTGAGGTTTTCAACGTGGTTAGGGAGAAGATTGAAAGGACGCCCGAGTTTAAAGAAGTAACTTACGACTCGAGACACTGGGCCCTGCTGAACGAGTTGAGGAGGGAGGCTTTAAAGATAATGCAGGTTTTCGCGGCAAGCGGGTTCAAACCCGTTGTCCACGGTAGCTTGGCCAGGGGGGATGTCTGGGAGGGAAGCGATGTAGACGTCTTCATCCCGTACACCATACCCTCCTACAGGCTTGAATACATCTTGGAGGCCTCGGGGCTACAGGCTAGAAAGAAGTACATAGTGATGGCTACGCCGGTTAACACGCCCAAGGCCTACATCATCCTTGACGACGAGGAGCGCAGGACGGTGAGCTTCCCATTGTCCAACTTGAAGACCCGTGAATACGAGTTCTACAAGTTCGGGGGTTTGCTTGACATCGACGGCTTGCTTGAGAATAAGCGGGTCCCCGGGGTTAACAAGAAGCTAGTTTTCATCGAGCCCGTTGAGACCGGCCACTTGGAATCCCCCGTAATCGGCTACGAGAACATCGTCGCCCAGAAGCTCGGAATCAGCGTTGAAACCGTGCTCGAAAGGGTGAGAGTCCTGAGCAGGAGGGACAGCGTTGGCAGAACCGGCGTCTTCCTGAAACACGTTCTCCGGCCTGATGAAACGTTCGAGCAAGCCATTCAAGAACTATCGAGGAGGAACAGCATTGTGAGGAGGGTTCTCCAACCCTAGCATGTCTTGTCCTGTAGAGCATATCTTAAGAGGGCGATAACGCCTCCGAAGCCGGCTACTTCAACCCCAATATCGCTCCTCCCAGATATCATCCAAACATCGCTCCTAGACGCATAACATCTCTCCAGTATTTCGAAGACCCTAGTCCTAACCGATTCATCACTGCTTTTAATTAAGTCGGAGACTACGACCAGTTTCTCCACGGCGTTCATCAGTGAAGCACAGTAAACTTCGTCAACCCCGTATGCAACCCTATCCGGTTGTTCAACGACGAGCCTCTTGAAAACCTCGAAAACCTCCCTAGCCCTTACTATAGAGAGTTCTGAAACAACCTTCTTGACAACATCCCTGCGGAGGAGCTCGCTCAGCCCGCTACACCCTCCTATTGACGTGGAGTCAACGTGAACGGGTACATCGGTTCTCCTGGATCTGATCGCGCTGGCGAGGACGTTTTTAACATCGCCGGGGCCGCTGACGATAACGGCATCCATCTTCTCCCTAGACAGGTAGTCGAGGACTTGCCTTAAAACATCGTCAATATAGTTGTTCAACATGGCCTCATAGTTTCCAGCATAAATCTTCCCGGGCAACCTCCCGTAAGACTCTCCCAGCTGAAGAACCCCTTGCTCGGTGAGCACCGCTATACATGCTTCATCGTAGTCGATGTTGACTAGCATGATTCTCTTCCTCTTCACGGAGCTCCTCCTAATCGTCTCAAGCCGGTTTTCAGACCATTTTTCTTTGAAAATCGATAATACGTCCCCGGGGGATACATTGATTGTGTGGTAATGCCCCTTAACCCCAAACTCCTCCGGCCCGTCGACCACGACTCCTCGTATCCTCAGCCTGTCGGAGAATTCCTGGAACTCGAGCTTCTCAACCCTTAAACCCAGGTTCATCGCCACCCTCCTGCTGGAGCCTCCCTCACCTGGTTTCACCTCGCGGGTGGTTCTACCGTAAACGATATCCCCTGTGTCGAGCAGGTTGTACAGTATCCACAGGTCGTCTTCATCCTCCACGAGTATCTTGACCCATCCCTTCTTCAAGTCCTCCTCAACTATTTTCAACTCCAACCACACCCACGTAGCATGTTTATGAGATTGTTTAAACATTATTTTTAACGGGAAACCCATGCTGCTCGATTTCTACCTGTTGGATGTGAGTTATGAAATAGTTTCTCAGGAACCCCACATCATAATTTGGGGGATCAGTAGAGATGGGAAGAGGATACTTTTAAGGGACAGGCGCTTTAGACCATACTTCTACGCTATCCTGCGCCAGGCGTCCCAGCCCGATGCCGTCGCGAGGAGGATCACTGCATTATCTGAAGCGGCTTCACCGCTGATCAGAGTGGAGCCGGTTGAGAAGAAGTACTTTGGAAAACCTGTCACCGCGTTGAAGATCGTTACTGTAATTCCCGAGTATGTGAGGAGGTATAGGGAGAAGGTTAAGCAGGTGCCCGAGGTGTTGGAAGTCGTTGAAGCAGACATCAGGTTCAGCCTGAGATACGTACTCGACCATCATTTAAGGCCTTGCGGGTGGCATAGGGCTGAAGTAGAGGCGAGGGTTAAGAATCCTCAGTATAGAGTCGAAGAAGAGTATGAAGTGGTCGGGGAGATAACGCCCCTCGACGACTGGTCGACCCCTAGGCTCAGGATACTTGCATTCGACATTGAAGTCTACAACGAGACGGGGAGCCCTAAACCCGAGAGAGACCCCGTGATCATCATAGGGGTTTTAACAAGCGAGGGCTTGTTCAAACAGTTCCTTGCCGAGGGAATGAGCGACAAGCACGCGATAATGGAGTTCGCTAAATTCATACAATCGTACGACCCCGATATCATTGTAGGCTACAATAGCAACAGGTTTGATTGGCAATACCTACTTGAGAGGGCTCGCGTCCTAGGAGTTAGGCTTGACGTGGGGAGGAAGAAGGACTCACCTCCATCGACGAGCACGTATGGTCACGTATCAATCACCGGGAGGCTGAATGTCGACCTTTACGATTACGCGGAGGAGATACCTGAGATTAAGATAAAAAGCCTGGATATTGTCGCCGACTACTTAGGGGTTATGAAGAGGGAGTCGAGGGTTTTAATAGACTACATGGAGTTCCCGAAGTACTGGAACGATCCCTCGAAGAGAAGCATTCTGCTAAAGTATAATGAAGACGATGTCCGCTCGACAATGGGGTTATCGGAGAAGTTCCTGCCCTTCGCGATGCAGTTATCGAATATTACGAGGCTTCCCCTAGACCAGGTTGGAGCCGCCAGCGTTGGAAACAGGCTTGAATGGTTCCTAATGCATGAAGCGCTTCAGAGCAACGAGTTGACCCCGAACAGGGAGGAGAAGGAGGCTGAAACGTATAAGGGGGCCGTAGTTTTATCGCCTTTGAAAGGAATACACGAGGACATCGTAGTCCTCGATTTCACAAGCATGTATCCCAACATCATGATCAAGTACAACGTTGGTCCAGACACTATTGAAAAAACCACCAGTTGCTCTCCTAACAACCACAACATTGCCCCGGAGGTTGGACACTGCTTCAGGAGGGAGCCTCCCGGCTTCTTCAAGAACGTATTGTCAATGCTCCTCGACGTTAGGAGGCGGTTGAGGGAGGAGTTGAAGAAATATCCCCCTGAAAGCTTGGAGTACAGGGTTCTCGACGAGAGGCAGCGAGCAGTGAAAATACTGGCGAACGCTGCATACGGCTATATGGGCTGGCTTGGAGCCAGATGGTATTGCCGCGAGTGCGCTGAAGCCGTAACTGCTTGGGGCAGGTCTATGATTACAAGAGTGATAACCAAGGCCAGGGAGATTGGTTTGAAAGTGGTATACGGGGACACTGACTCCTTGTTCGTTGAAAACAACCCATCCAGGGTCAAGGAGCTTATGGAGTATGTTGAGAAAGAACTAGGCTTCGATATAAAGATCGACAAGATCTACGAGAGGGTGTTCTTCACAGAGGCCAAGAAAAGGTACGCGGGCCTCTTAAAGGATGGCCGAGTAGACATCGTAGGGTTTGAAGCAGTTAGAGGCGATTGGACGGAGCTTGCTAAAGAAGTCCAGGAAAACATTACCAGCATACTGTTGAGGGAGAAGAATGTTGACAAGGCCGTCGAATACGTGAAAACCGTTATATCTAGCCTAATGCAAAGTAAGATCCCCATCGAGAAGCTAGTGATATGGAAGACTTTGACGAAGAGGATTGAAGAATACGATGTAGAATCCCCCCATGTAGCTGCCGCTCGAAAACTAGAGAGGAAGGGCTTAAGAGTAGATGTTGGAGACAAGATCGGTTTCGTCGTAGTCAAGGGCCCCGGCAAGATATCGGAGAGGGCTGAGCCATTCAACTTTGTCAAAGACCCAAGGCTTTTAGACGTCAACTACTATATTGAGCATCAAGTGATTCCTGCAGCCCTGAGAGTCCTCGAGTACTTTGGAGTTACGGAGAACGATTTGAAAAGAGTCGCGTCAACCGCCGGTAAGAGGAGTTTATTCGACTACTTGGGCAAACAGTGATCGCGAAGACGTTACATGCGGATATATAAGATAAATATTTTATTATGTTTCCACCGTTAGTTAATTACGTGTTTAAAGAGGTTATCTTATGACAGGGGGATTGTCAACAGATGTGTTAATAAGGGAGACGATTTACACGACAATCCTATTCATATGGGTATTGATCGTTGTAATACCTCTAACGAAAATCACATACGATGCAATGATCAAGAGAGGCGTAACCCATATTAAAGCAGTATATTATAACAGGAAGATAATACACATACTTGCGGGAGGCGTAGTATCCATACTCATACCCCTCCTCGGGTACTCAACACCTGTAACGATAATACCGATGCTGGTGCTACTGTTTCTCGCCACGTACATACCGCATAAAACCGGTAGGCTCTTCTACTGGTTCCAGGACCCTGACAACATTAACGAGGTCAACTTCGTGATAATGTGGGGACTTGTCATGATTGCATCATGGGTTGTTTTCCGAGACTGGGCGTACGGTGTTGTACCAGTAGCCTTCATGTCTTTCGGCGATGGCGTGACGGGGATAGTGAGGAATGCATTATATAATAGGAGGAACAAATCGTGGTTCGGCAATCTAGCAATGGCGGTCGTCACCGTGCCGGTTGGACAAATCGTACTAGGATTGCCTGGAGCTCTTGCGGGACTCATCGCGAGCATTGTAGAGCATTTTGAAATACACAGCAAAATCGATGACAACATAACCGTTCCCTTGGTGAGCTTCCTGATAATCCTAGGGTTCAGGTTTTTCGGAGTCTAACCTTATATTGCAAATCCCTGCCGAACTGTTTCACATATTTAATCAATGAAGAAGATCCTTCAGACTAGGGTGTGTTGCTTGAACTATCGGGTAAAGGATTTGGAATTGGCTCGAGAGGGAAGCCTTAAGATCGAATGGGCTGAGAACCACATGCCAGTTTTAATGCTCCTCAGGAGGAGGCACCGCGAGCATAAGCCGTTTAGAAACCTCAAGATAGGAGCAGTTCTCCACGTCACCAAGGAGACAGCAGTACTCGTTAAGGCTTTCAAGGATGCTGGCGCCGAAGTCCTGCTTGCAGGGAGCAATCCACTGTCGACGCAGGATGACGTGGCCGCCTCCCTCGTCGAGTACGGTGTAAGGGTTTATGCTTGGAGGGGGCAAACCCCGGAGGAGTACTACTGGTGTCTCCGCAAGATAGCTGAAGAACGCCCCGATATAGTACTTGACGATGGCGCTGACCTGCACGCCCTACTTCACGCTGAATACCCTGGTGTTGCCGGAGAAGTCATCGGCGGCACGGAGGAGACTACGACCGGCGTCAACAGGCTCGTAGCAATGGAGAAGGAGGGGGTTCTCAAGTACCCGGTCATAGCCGTAAATAATGCTTACACGAAGCACATGTTCGATAACAGGTACGGCACGGGGCAGAGCACGTTCGACGGCATATTGAGGGCTACGAACATCCTGGTGGCAGGCAAGATTGTGGTTGTCGCCGGGTATGGATGGGTTGGGAAAGGAATTGCCGAGAGGGCGCGGGGGCTGGGCGCTAGGAGAGTAATAGTGGTTGAAGTCGACCCTATACGGGCTCTCGAAGCAGTTCACGACGGTTTCGAAGTCATGAAAATGATCGAGGCTGCGCCGCTGGGAGACATATTTGTAACCGCTACTGGGAACAAAGCTGTGATCAGGGGGGAGCACTTCGAGCTGATGAAGGATGGAGCCATACTTGCAAACGCGGGCCACTTCAACGTTGAGATATGGATACCCGACCTGGAGAAAATGTCCGTCGGGAAGAGAGCGATTAGAAGCAACGTGGAGGAGTACAGGCTGAGGGATGGGAGAAGGCTCTACCTGCTCGCCGAAGGGCGCTTGGTCAACCTCGCAGCCGCGGAGGGACATCCCAGCGAGGTAATGGATATGAGCTTCGCAAACCAGTTCCTAGCCGTTAAATACCTCGTCGAGAACAGGGGTAAACTGCCCTCGAGAGTGATGAATCCTCCGATAGAAACCGATAGAATGGTGGCTCGCCTCAAGCTGGAGGCGATGGGGATATCGATCGATGTTTTGACGCCTGAGCAGGAGGAGTATTTGAAATCCTGGAAAGCGGGTACGTGATTCAACCAGGATGCTTGAGGTCAGCGAGGAGCATGGGCCCGCGGGGATTCGAACCCCGGTCCACCCGGTTATGAGCCGGGCGCTCTACCAGGCTGAGCTACGGGCCCATTGAGTGTCCTCATGATTCTTAAGTGGACTATTGGTTTTTTAATCTTTACCGTTTCCCTTGCTTAAGCGCGCAGATGTATTTACACGCCGCGTCAGCAGCTATTGCGCCGTCAGCAGCCGCTGTTATTATCTGTTCAAACCTGTACTTAAAGGGCCCTCCCGCTGCATCACCAGCCACGAATATGCCCGGCAGGTTAGTGCTCCTGTCCACGTTGACTTTCGCTCTGCCCGTTTCATCCAGCTCTAGACCAATCTTCTTGAAGAATTCAACAGGTGGTTGTAGCCCTATCTCGACGAATAACCCGTCTACGGGGATAACCTCCTCTCTGCCCTCAACCTTGTTTAACACTCTTACTGCTTCAACTTTCTCCTTTCCAATGACCTCTGTAACCACTGTATCGAGGAGCATTGAAATGTTTGGGGTGTTGCGGGCTGCTTCAACGTAGACGTTGAAAGCTCTGAACTCGCTCCTCCTGTGAATCAAGTATACTTTCGAAGCGATCTTGGACAGGTATATTGCTGATGTTAAAGCAGCGTTACCGCCTCCAACTACTGCGACAACCTTACCCTTGAACAACGGGCCATCGCATGTTGCACAGTAGGATACGCCTTTGCCGACAAGCTCCTTCTCTCCCGGGACGTTCAGCTTCTTCTTCTCCGAACCTACTGCGAGGATGATTGCATGCGCGCAAACCTCCCTCCTGGCATCCCTTAAACGGACGCACCACAAGTTCTCCTCCGGCTTACGGGACACGTCCGTGATCTCGTCGATTACTATTGGGACATTATACTTTTTCACGTGCTTGACAAACTTATCTGCGAGGTCGTTCCCAGTTATATCAGGTATTCCTATGTAATCATCCACCAGTGGGGCCTCAGTAATGTTCCCCCCTAGGAGCTTTGTGACGAGGAGGGTTTTATGACCGTATCTCGCACTGTACAAGGCTGCCGTTAAACCCGCCGGACCTCCTCCAACCACTATGGTTTCATACTTATCCTCCAACATAGGGCTGGTTCGAACCGCGGACAATCCTGTGACCCTGAACTTAGCACTCATTAGGCTCACCTAATCATTAGTAACGTTACAAGCATTTTAAACATGTAGAATAATTATATAATTGGTGTGAAACGTGGAGTACACGACTCTCGGTTGGACCGATCTAAAAGTCTCGAGACTAGGGCTGGGGACGTGGCAGTACAGTGAAGCATGGGGGTTAACCGACTACGAGAAGGCAAAGCAGGTTGTCGCCAAGGCCGTCGAACTAGGAATAAACTTCTTCGACACTGCAATGGTATATGGGAGAGGGCTGAGCGAAGAATTCCTCGGCAAGGCTCTCAAGGAGGTTGGAGTTAAGAGAGACGAAGTCATAATAGCCACGAAAATACCCGGCGACTTCCTAAACCCCGATGATATTTTCAAGGCAGTTGATAAATCCTTGAAGAGGCTGGGGGTTGACTCCATCGATCTTCTCCAGCTACACTGGCCTCCGTGCTGGCACAATTTCCCAACAACGGCGTATGCTAAAACGCTCGAGAGGCTGGTCCTCCTGGGTAAGGTGAAGTACGTTGGAGTCAGCAACTATCCCGTGGTGTTGATCGAGGAATTAAGGTCCAGTTTCTCCTTCACGGACATCGTGAGCATGCAGTACAGGTTCAACCTAGCCGAGCGTTGGGCTGAGGAGGAGCTCATACCTTATGCTGAGGCAAACGATTTGACTTTCATACCTTGGAGCCCGCTGGCGAAGGGGGCTCTCACTGGGAAATACACGCTGGAGACGTTGCCGGAGTTTAAGGATGTTAGGAGCACTGAAGCAGTTTTCCACCCGGACAACATGGCTAAACTAGAGAAGCTAATCAACACTATAAAGGAGGTCGCAGGCAAGTACGGTAAAAAGCCCTCCCAAGTCGTGTTGAACTGGATGCTCAAGTATAGTCCAGTGATGCTTCCAATACCCGGTGCTAAAACGCCCGAGCAGGTTGAGGAATTAGCCGGGGCTGTCGGCTGGGAGATGTCCTACGACGACTGGAGGCTAATAGACAGGGAGAGCAGGGCCGTTAAAATATCCTATGTTACCTGGTAGTTTTCGATAATAGTGCATTGTAAACTATAATACCGGAGAGGGCTGAGGAGGGAAGTCCCCTGGGAAACTTTTTAATCCACACCATCTTAACACCCTCAAGCTCTCTCCTACTCGGCTCGACATCCCCTGCGTTCAGGACAGCCGCCGCGCTGGTGTTTGCCGCGAAGACTTCCTCGAAATCCTTCTCCTCTCCATCCTCGCTCAAGTAGTAAACAGGGTTAGCGCCGAGGACCTTGGAGACATCTGAGAGCTCGGGGAGCACTATCAACGGCTTCCCGGTTTTGAACGCTATTTTATGGGCCTCGGGAATACCTATCTGGGCTGCAGCGCCGATGGGTTTAACTATCACTGGGGTAAAGGATTCGTAGAGGTACATTGTCTTCAAGAACTCTACGACCTTGTGAATGCCCGTCGGCGAGTAGAGCACTACGTACACTAATATCCCCCTTCTTCATCCAGTTTTCTCGCAACGTATAAACCTATCGCCTTGGCGAGCGGTACTGGCACAGCCTCACCTATCATATTGTACTGATCATCCCTTCCTCCAGTGAAGATAAAAGAGTCGGGAAACCCCATCAGCCTTGCCTGCTCTCTAACCGTTAAAAACCTGTTCTCATAGGGGTGTATGAAACGGGAGGAGCCTAGGACCGTGGGAGCTATTTTCTTCGGGTGGAGGCGTATCAGGTTCGGCAACTCCTTCTCCGCGCCCTGATAGCGGATCATTGCCTCACCCCAGTCGAGGCGACTCATCTTCTTGATCTTCCTCGCAGAAGGCTCCTTCGGCATTTCGTGGTTCGGAGGGTAATTACCGGGGGGCGGCAGGTCCCTCAGGGCTTCTTCCACCGTTATCTTAGCCGGCGACGGCTCCGGCTCGATCTTAATATTGGATACGAACATCCTCCTCCTATGGCTCGGCGTCCCATACTTCTCGGCTTCAAGAATGTTAAAATACACCTCCCCGTAGCCAACTCTCTCGAACTCCCTCCTCAACGCGTCTTTCAAACCATCCTCCACGATAGCTGGAACGTTCTCCATTACGAAGACCCGGGGCTGGAGTATTCCGAGGATCCTGATGTAGTGTAGAGTCAGCTGACCTGCTGGATCCTTGTAAAGCCTGTCTAAAGGGATGCGCTCCCGCCTAGGGTTTGCCCCCGTGTAGGGCTCGCAGGGGGGACTACCTATCAGGACGTCGATCCTCGTGTCCCCGAGAATTTTCCTCAGCAATGAAGCATTCAAGTCTTTAACATCCTCTAATAGTACCCTTACCCTAGGAAAGTTGAGCTTGTATGTCAATCCCGCCGGGTTGTAGTTGTCGACTGCTAAGAGGGTTTCAAACCTATTCGTGAGATGGAAGCCCAGCGAGAATCCTCCAGCTCCGGAGAATAAGTCTACGACGGTATACTTTCTCAACCTACTCCTCACTCAGCTCCGCTATTTTCTCGTCAAGCTGTTTTATCTTGGCCTCAAGCAGGGACAAGATCTCCTCGTTATTAGACTCGAGAAGGTCGGCTCCGTCGTTCATGCATTTGAAGTCGTTTAAGTACGCTTCATCGAACGAGTATCTCCTCCCGCAGACAGGGCACTCATAGATGATGTTTTCCCTCTCGAAAATCAGCCTTGCCTCAAGCCTCTCCCTGGCTTTCTTCAGCCTGTTGAGGATAAAACTCTTGAATGCTACTCTGTTTAAAACCCAGATGTGAAGGGTGGAATCCTTCGTCTTCAGTTTGCCGGGCACCACTATGGCTTCCTCAGACATTTTCTGAAGGATCCTCCTTCCCTCGTTCGACTTGACACCGGTGTCCTTAGTGAGGGTTTCCTCTGCGACGTAGCCATCGTTATTCATCATGTAATCGAATAACTGTAGAGCTATGTCTCCGTATGTTTTAGCAATCATCTCCCTCGTCAAACTTATCAGTGTGTCGTCCTTGCCGCTTCTCTTTCTCGACAGTTTTATCACCAGGCACAACAAAGACCGCTCGGTCATTATTTAATTTATTAATACACTCTCATAAATCCAACTATTGAGCGAGAGGGGTGCCAAGTGAGCAAGCTCTTGATGCTCAAAGTGAAGAGTAAGGGGTGTGCAAGCTGCACGCTAACCGCTGTACGCCACATCCTCAGGATCCCCGGAGTCAAGGGGGTTAGGTCTAGACCGGATTACTTGATCGTCGTGTTGGATGAAAACGCTGATCCGCAATCCGTGCTCAATGATGAAGAACTCAACCTCTACTATAGAGTGGTTGAATGGAGGTTGGAACAAGGCGACGAATCTTCTTCCACGTTCAGGTTGAGCTCCAGAGGATAGAAAAATTTATATAGAAGCCATTAGATTCGTAGATCATTGGATTCTTAGATTACAAGGGTGAATAATATGGCTGTTGAACCAACTGGAATACCTGTATTAATACTTAAGGAGGGAACTCAGAGAACAGCTGGAAGAGATGCTTTGAGAACAAACATAATGGCTGCTAGGGCAGTCGCCGAGATGATAAAAACCACCTTCGGCCCCAAGGGCATGGATAAAATGCTCGTTGACGCCCTCGGAGACGTTACAATAACGAATGATGGAGCCACAATACTGGATAAGGCCGAGATACAGCACCCCGCTGCCAAGATGCTCGTGCAAGTCGCGAAAAGCCAGGACAGCGAGGTTGGAGATGGAACGAAGAGGGCTGTCGTGTTCTCCGGCGAGCTGTTGAAGAACGCCGAAGAGCTTCTCGCCAAGAACATCCACCCGACCCTGATAATAGCCGGCTACAGAAGGGCTATGGAGGAAGCCCTCAACATTCTGTACCAGATTGCCGAGCCGATAAGCGTTGACGACGAGGAGGCTTTGAAGAAGATTGCGAAGACTTCGTTAACCAGTAAAGCAGTTCACGATGCTAGAGAGTACTTCGCCGAGATGGCTGTTAAAGCCGTCAGGCAGGTGGTTGAGCTCAGAGGAGACAAATACTATGTTGACTTAGACAACGTTCAGATAATCAAGAAGTATGGTGGTGCGCTCTTAGACTCGATGCTGGTCTACGGAGTAGTCTTGGACAAGGAAGTAGTCCACCCCGGCATGCCCAGGAGAGTGAGCGAGGCAAAGATCGCGTTGCTGGACGCTCCTTTGGAGATTGAGAAGCCCGAGATCGATGCTGAGATAAGGATCAATGATCCAAGCCAGCTGAAAGCCTTCCTGCAACAAGAAGAAGAGATATTGATGAAGCTCGTCGACAAGATCGTTGAAGTCGGAGCAAACGTAGTGATAACTCAGAAGGGTATTGACGAAGTAGCCCAGCACTTCCTCGCTAAGAAGGGCATTCTAGCGGTGAGAAGAGTCAAGAGGAGCGATCTCGAGAAGCTTGAGAGGGCCACCGGCGGCAGGATCGTGAGCAATATCGACGACTTGAAGCCCGAGGACCTGGGCTACGCGAAGCTCGTGGAGGAGAGGAAGATTGGAGAAGACAAGATGGTTTTCGTAGAGGGGTGCAAGAACCCGAGAGCCGTCAGCATAGTGATAAGGGGAGGGCTGGAGAGGCTGGTCGATGAAGCCGAGAGAAGCATGAGAGACGCGTTGTCAGCCGTAGCTGATGCGATAAAGGATGGGCGCGTCGTCCCGGGCGGTGGAGCAGTAGAGATCGAGCTCGCTAAACACATAAGAAGGCTCGCAATGAAGGTTGGCGGCAAGGAGCAGTTGGCGATTGAGGCTTTCGCGAAGTCGTTGGAGGGTCTCGTAGTAACCCTCATCGAGAACGCTGGGCTAGACCCCGTCGACATGATAATGAAGCTTAGAGCCGCTCACGAGAAGGACGATGGCAAGTCGATAGGAGTCAACGTCTTCGGAGGAGACATAGCCGATATGAAGAAGATGGGCGTTATCGAGCCAGTGAGCGTGGTAGCGAACGCCATAAAGGCTGGCACAGAAGCCTCTACGATAATCTTGAGAATCGACGACTTGATAGCGGCCAGCAAGCTGGAGAAGGGCGCTGAAGCCGGTAAGAAGCCTGGAGAAGAAGAAAAGAAGGAAGAAGACTAATCTTTTCCCAATCCCCTACTCAATTCTTATCAACAACGGTTTTTTAAGAACCGGGTTGTATAGAAGGGCTTCTCCAACGCTCAGATACGGGAGAATCCTAGCGATCTCCTGCTCTACGAATAAGCTCCGAGAAACTAGTTCCAAGTCAATGCTTGCCTTCACCGAGTGAACGATCTTAGTGTTAGTGTTGACGAGCACGTGATCCGTTATTAAGGAGGGGGATTGCGTGATCACGCAGAATCCTATATTGTTCTTCCTAATCTCTCCCATCATCCTCGCTAGGAACCAGATAGGGTTTTCCCTTCCCAAGTAGTTGTGGGCTTCTTCGAGGAGAACAAGGTACTTCCTCCTCAGGCCATAATTCCTGTTGATCAGCCTCGCCAGTAGAAGGGTTCCATAGGTTCTCCTAACCGTGGTGTTCCGGATTAGCGATAGGTCAATCAAAACCGGCTTGCCGGGGGTTAGCTCCTCCAGGAAACCCTCGTTCCCCCCTTCGAACAGTTTCAAATACGGGTTCACCGCCAGGATTTTGATCTTCCTGTAAAGAGAGAGCCTGGCTTCTCTAACCCAGCCTGCCTCATCGTAATGGGATTCTATTGCTCTAATCAATGATTCAACGCTGTCCACACGCTTACCCTTCTCGCTTAGGATTTTCCACAGTAAGTACTCCTGGGGAGGCGTGAGCCCGAGCACATCGGTTAAAACCTCCGCATCGACCCGGATGTCGCGGGACCCAAGTAGCTCCACTGGTTTCTCGAAGGGGTTTATTGAAACACTCTCCTCGAGAACCTCCCCGTACTCGCCGTGCCAATCGAAGACTAGTACGGGGATCCCCTTCAAACTCGTCCGCAATGCTATCCTGGATGCAGTGTAAGACTTGCCCGTCCCTGTTGCCCCTATGATCAGTATATGCCTGTTCAGCGAGTCCAAGGGGAGTCTAGCCTCGACTGCCGGTACTGTGTTGATCACCTTCCCCAGCGTTATATAATCCCCCTTGAACTCGTCGCCTTCAACCAGCCGCTGGAGCGGGTACTTTACCCTGGGCTTAGCAGTTATAAAGGGTATCACGCCTGGTTTTCTCCTGCGTAGAAAAAATTTCTCAAGCCTTCCGCGACCCTACGCGTAAGCGACTCCTCGTCGACGAATTCGAAATCCAGGGCTTTACACGAGGATTTGAGCAAGCTGTATACGAGTTCACGCTCCCTAACTCCTTCTCCCTCGCTATCAGCCTCGATGATCAACAGTGTTTCAACATCCCTGTGAGATATGCTTGTTAAGACGTGGTAAGTGATCCCCGGGTTCTCCACAGCTCTTTGCTTAACTAGCTCCTCGATCCTCGAGAGATCCTCTTCCACCTGCTTTTCATCAGCGTTCACGAACGTGTAGACTCGGAGGAGTTTAAGAGACCCCTTCATGAACACCCTTGGTATTAGTCTCCTTTAAAAAATTTATTGTTCAAAAACATTTATTGCTTGAAGTCTACTCCAACGAAGACTTGATCCATCGTGTTGAGCCCCGGCGGGCTCGGGGTCTTCAATACGATGAGAAAACCGTGGAGAGATATTATCGTCCTCACGTGCTCTCCAATCTTCCCAGTAGAGACCACGTAGCCCTGCCCGCAGAAATAATGTTGTAGGCACTTCTCCTTCTCCCGCGTTATCTCAACCAGCATATCCTTCGCGACCACTGCTTTCGGAACGACCTCGTTGTGAAACTCTACATCAAGTTTAGCATCACCGCACGATGCGTGAACTCTGAAGACCTTGGGCATTCTAAGGTCTTCAACGCCCTCGACGACGCATTTCAGCTCCATACTCATGGCTCATGCACTCTCAAAACCTATTTAATCTGTTTTTTAACTAAGAATAAATAACGTTAAGCTAAATTAAAGCTTTAGGTGATCACGATGTCCGTGATGGATGCTTCAAGGAAGCTTATAAGTGAGCTCTCAGGCATGATCGATAAGAAGGTTAAAGTGGTTTTAAGCGATGGAAGACACTACGAGGGAGTTCTGCTTGGTTTCGACCACCCCTCCCTTAACCTGTTGCTCCAAAACGCTGTTGACAATAGCGGTGCGAGGTATCCGAAAGTAGTGGTGAAAGGGGAGAGAATATCAGAGATTCTGATTTCGGAAGTCCCATTATTCGACCCCGAGGAGTTCAAGGAGTTTATACTTCGTGAAATGAAGATCGCGGATCACTTGGTGAGAGTGATTCCCGAGGCCAGGATAGTGGAAGTCCAGGGAAGGTACAGGATTAGCGAGAAGGGCGTTGAAGGCGTTGGACCGATGGCTGAAACACTCTATAGCTTATTCAAGAAGTACATTGCGGGCAAGGAGAAGGCTGTCAAGGGATAAGGGATTTGCATTTTGAACCAAGAGAATACGATCTTGCCGGGAAGATAGGCAGGCTCAAAACTAAGCACGGAGTTGTTGAAACTCCTTTTTTATTCCCCGTTATAGACCCGTTGAGGCAGGCGCCTGGTTTAAACGTAGTACGCGAGATAGGGTTCGAGGGATTCATAACAAACGCGTACTTATTCTACAAGAGGAATAATGGAAAAGTGAAAAACATACATCAATCCCTCGGCTGGGATAAGCCTATAATGACTGATTCAGGGGGATATCAAGTCCTCGTATACGGGGATGTAGAGGTAGATAATAAAACGATCGTAGAGTATGAGAAGAAAATAGGCGTGGATATTGGCGTAATACTTGACGTTCCAACTGGCAGCAAGATGACGTGGGATGAGGCGTTAAAAGCGGTTCGCGAAACCCATAGGAGGGCGGTTGAGGCTCTGCCGTTGATTATGGATTCTGATCAGATATGGGTCCTCCCCATCCAAGGATCCCCCTACAAAGACCTAGTCGTAAGGTCATCGATCCTAGCTTGGAGGCTTCCCTACCAAATGTATGCCGTAGGCTCTCCCACAGTGCTCTTGGAGAAGTATGAGTACAAATATATTGTTGAGCTGACGGCGATAGCTAAGCTACACCTACCCCCGGATAGACCTCTCCACGTTTTCGGGGTAGGGCACCCCATGATCATTCCGTTCCTAGTGGCGGTTGGAGCAGATTTCTTCGACTCAGCAAGCTACATCCTCTACGCTAGAGACGGTAGATACATGACCGAGACGGGGACGAAAAACGTTAAGGAGCTCTCTTATCTTCCGTGCAACTGCCCCGTGTGCAGCAGGTATACAGCTAAGGAGTTGAACGAACTGAGCGATCGCGAGAGGGTGGAAGCACTAGCTACTCACAACCTGCACGTCTTAATGAAGGAGTTGAAGACTGTTAAACAATACATCCGCGAGGGACGCCTATGGGAGCTCCTCGAGTACAGGAGCAAGTCGCATCCCAGCTTGAGGCTGGCGTTTGACGTTGTGAAAAAGTACCGAGACCTAATCGATAAGTACAATCCCCGGTCGAAACCTGATGGGAAAGCATTATTCATAATCGATAGAGACTCCGTTGAAAACCCTAGAATAGCGTATGCAAGAAGGAAGAGCTTGGAGATGCTTGGAGGATACGTTAAGGAGAGAAGGATTATACTAGTGCCCGCGCATTCGAAACCGTTCTCTCATCAGCAAGAGTACGTTAAGATCGCCTATAATCCCAGTTTCGCAGAGGGTAAAGAATACGAAGTGCTCTTCATCCACCCGGTCCTAGGCGTATTCCATCCTTCAATCTCTTCAACCTACCCATTCTACCAGCATGAAGGAAGGATCACCAAGCATGTCATAAACCCTAAGCTTATTGCATCCTTGATCGACAAGCTCATAGGCGAGAAGGAAGCGAGTGAAGTCGTAGTGCTGGAATCCTCGTGGATGACTAGAGATTTATTTGAAAAGATAAAGAAAACAGCAAGGCATGGAGATAGAATCTCTATATGTAGCTTAGGCGAGATTTCTTCTCGGATAGCTCGCCCTCCATAGCTTTCTCGATCTTCTCCCTCTCCATCTCTATAGCGTCAATTATCTTGGCCTCCTCCAAGAGGGAGGAAGTATCTATCTTAGCGTTAATCAACTCCCCAATGATCTCAACGGCAACCGCGCTTGCGCGCGGATCGGGCTTGTAGAGATCTGTGTATGAGAGGATTACCACCCCCTTCAAACCGTAGGCTTCAACAAACATCATAGTCAAGGCCAGGGGGCCTATTACATGCCTGTTCTTGAGAACCGGGGCGTTCAGACTTATCTTGGTGGCCCCGATGGGGATCCACCTGTACCTTTCATTCTCGTCTTCTTTAAGACTAGGGTCTAATCCGCCCACAAGTATTGCCTCTTCGACTTTGAATGCCTTCATTAATAAAGCTGTGAACTCCGCGTAATCCGTTCTCTCGTGAATGTGCGGCACGGCGTTGTTGAGCAAGACCAGGATTTTACGCCCGGATGCTTCTCCAGCATAGAGCTCAAACGGGTACAGTAAACCGCCTTCACCGTACAGAGTTACCTCGGGCATATGCCTAGTCTTTATGAAGCCTATCTTCTCGAGCTTCAGCTCCCTCACCAAGTGGCGCGTCGTTAAGTAGCCGACCATGCCGAATCCTTGATACCCTGTGATGAATAGGGCGTTCTCGAAGAGCTTTCTATCGATTGGTTTCAACGGTATTATCCTGATGGTTCTCATAACGTTCCTCCCACGTCTCATGACGTTCATCCTGCGTATTCCCTTATTCTTATTGCTTCACCCCGTTTATAATATGCCATCTCTCCTCCAGGGAGTATTGCTCTCCCAACGGCAATAACCTCTGCGCCATCCAAGACCAGGACCTCGTCCTCGGGCCTGATCCCAGGGTCTGCCATTAAGACGTGCTTACTGAACAAATTACCACCCTTGCGTATGAATACGCTGTACTCCGGTTTAACATACACTCTTAAAAAAGGGTGCGGGAGAAGCTGGTTCAGCCTCCGCCCAGCCCGCAGATGAAGTATGAACCTGTAGTCCTGGGCTCTCAGGGATAAATATTTCTCCCCACCCACCAATATCATCCGTAGCTTCATCGTCTTGGGGCTGAAAACGAAGACGGAGTCATCGGGGATGAAGTCTTCCCCTCTCACGTTAAACTGGTATTCTGCTATCCTCCTGGCTTCCTCGAGCTCTTCTCTAAAGGGTTTTCTCTTGATCAATCCTGATCCTCGATGATAGGTTATTGATAAACATACTTTACGTATTCCCCTTTATCCTTTTCCTCGGAGAACTCGTCAACCCTCCTAAACTGTTTCTTACTCTTAACTTTATCAACCGCCTTCAGGAAATCGCTCATCACCACTACTCTCCTATTATCCCTAATCGCGTTGTAGCCCGCCTCCGTCACCACCGCCTTAAGCTCCGCCCCCGAGAAACCGTGTGTCGCCTTGGCTATTGATTTAAGGTCTACATCCCTCTCAAGCTTCATCCTGCGCGTGTGGATCCTGAGGATCTCGAGTCTACCGTTGAAGTCCGGGAGGGGTACTTCTATTAACCTGTCAAGCCTGCCCGGCCTGAGAATGGCTGGATCCAAGATATCGATCCGATTAGTAGCGGCTATGACTTTTATCTTGTCTAAGGGTCTGAAACCATCTAGCTCCGCAAGCAGTTGCATCAGGGTTCTTTGGACCTCCCTCTCCCCGCTAGTTCCAACATCTATTCTCTTAGCAGCTATCGCGTCTATTTCATCAATGAAGATTATAGCAGGGGCTTTTCTACGCGCGTAGGCAAACAGTTCTCTAACAATCCTTGCACCCTCTCCTATGAATTTTTGAACAAGCTCGCTGCCGACGATGCTGATGAAGGTTGCCCCCGCTTCAGAGGCTACTGCCTTGGCAAGCATTGTCTTACCGCAGCCAGGGGGGCCGTAGAGGAGAACCCCCTTAGGGGGCTCTATACCGATCTCCTGGAAGAGCTCTGGATTCTTCAAGGGGAGTTCAACAACCTCGCGCAATTCCCTTATTTGCTCGCTTAAACCGCCGATGTCCTCGTATCTAACGTTAGGTTTATCGATGACCTCCATAGACTGAACCAGCGCGTCCACATACTCGGGTAGAACCTCCACGATCGTTGAACCCCTCTGGTTCAAAGCCACTCTAACCCCGGGGATTATTCTAGACTTATCGATCGATTCTGAAACCGTTACAACAAGCGTGGGGCCAGTACTGCTCTTAACGACAACCTTGCCGTCCTCAAGGACGTTCTCCACTACAGCTTCGATAAGGGGTGAGGCGAGCAGTTTATCCAGCTCGCTCCTGTAGTAGTTCAGCTTCAACAAGAGGTTTTTCCTCTCGTTTTCCAAGGTCTTGATCTTGTTTTCAAGATACCGTATATAGTCTTCCTCATTAATCACTACGTCAAGCTGATCCCTATTATCAATCTCACTACTCATACTTAAAACCCGGAGTTATTATCCCATTATAAAACCCATTTAAACCATAGGTAAGTATTGAAGTGAGGTGAGTGTGGAAAATGCCCTGCTATTGCGAGATATGCGGTAGGGAAGTGGAAAACAACAGGGATTGTAGGAAAATAGTTTTAGAGGGAAGCGTTTTAATAGCCTGTCCCCAATGCTTCAATAGGCTTGTAAATCAGGGGAAGGCGAGACCGTTTATAGAGGAGAGGAAAGCCAAGCCTCAACCCCAGAAGGCCCCTATTTCCCAGCCGAGGCCGAAGCCTATTAGAGAAGAGTATGAGGTCGTAGAAGATTACGCTAAAAGAGTTAAGGAAGCCAGGGAGAGGTTGGGCTGGACCCAACAGGTTCTAGCCCAGAAGGTCCGGGAGAGCGAGAACATTATTAAAAGAATTGAAGCGGGACGCTTGAAGCCGGGTATAGATCTCGCCCGTAGGCTAGAGAGGGCTCTGGGGATCAAGCTGCTTGAACCGGTTGTTGATGAATCAACTCCATCGCTCGGTAAGAGCGAGGACTTCCTCACGATAGGAGACTTGGTTAAGTTGAATAAGAATGATCAAGGTGAAACCTAGGATTTGAGAGTAGTAGTCGCAGTCCCGAGGAAGTACATGGAGTACTTGGATGAAGAAATAAGCCTTGTGAAAACGGTTTACCCACACGTCGGGGATGTAGTAGTAGTTAAGAAGCCCTACAGGAAGACATACGTTCCAATGACGAGTTTAAATGATTTGAAGAGTGCGGGCTTCGACAAACTCATAGTGATGGATACTCTGAAACCCTCTCAAATAATAAACCTTGCCAGAGAGTTGAAGCGGGATGTTGAAGACCGCTTAATGCTGATACTCGAGATTTTCGCAAACCATGCCGGAAGCCTAGAGGCTAAGCTCCAGATCGAGCTCGCCAGGCTGAGGCATACTATCCCCCTGATCAAGGAGGCAATTAGGTACGCGAAGATTGGGGAGATGCACGGATTCCTAGGCTCCGGTGAATACGGGTTTGAAAAATACTACTTCATGATGAAGAGGAGGGAGAACAGGGTTAGAAAGGAGATCGAGAGGATAAGGAGGACACGGGCGTTGAGGAGGATGAGGAGGGAGGAGCTGGGATATCCTCATGTAGCGATCATCGGCTACACGTGCGCGGGTAAGACAACCCTGTTCAACAAGCTCACAGGAATGAGTAAGCCCGTGGGTCCCGAGCCCTTCACTACCCTGACCCCGAAGTCCTACAAGATAAGGTTCAACACTATAGAAGCCGTAGTAACCGATACTGTGGGCTTCATCAGGGATCTACCCCCCGAGGTAATAGAGGCTTTCTATGCGACCCTGGAGGAGGTTGCCGAGTCGGACTTGATATTGAATGTTATAGACACCTCGAAGCCCCTGGAAAGGATCATCGGCGAGGTAGAAACCGCTTCAAGCATTCTCGCCAAAATAGGCTCCCAGGGAAAACCGATCATATACGTGTTGAACAAGATCGATCTTGTAAGCGGAGAGAAGGTTGGAGAAGTCGTTGAGAAGCTATCCAAGGCTTTAAACGACCCGGGGGACAGTATAATACCCGTCTCCGCCGAGAAAAACATTAACATGAATGAGCTAATTCTAACGGTGGAGGCGAGCTTGAGGAAGGTGTTGAAGAAGTGAGCGAGAAGAAGATATACGTACTGAGATACGGGCATAGGCCGCAGAGGGATAAGAGGGTTACCACTCACGCCCTCTTGGTGGCCAGGGCGTTCGGGGCGAACGGGTTCATTCTAGGGGACGTGGTTGATGAGAAGATTAGGGAGGCGTTGGAGAAGACTCTGAGCATATGGGGCGGCAGGCTCCACTTCGAGATGGGGGTCAACTCCTTCAAATACGCACTAGATTGGAAGAAGCATGGAATAGTGGTTCACTTGACGATGTACGGGCTACCCGTGGATGAAGCGCTGGACGAGATTAAGCGCGCGGCGGGAGACCTGCTGATCGTGATAGGTGCTTCCAAGGTGCCGAGGTTCTTCTACGAGGTTGCAGACTATAATGTCGCGATCGGAAACCAGCCCCACTCCGAGATAGCTGCGCTGGCAATCTTCCTAGACAGGTACTACCAGGGGAGAGAGCTCAGTTTTGAGCACGAGGGAGGAAGGCTCAGGATAATCCCGCAACGTAAGGGTAAAAAAGTAGTTCCCAAATAACTCCTTTATCCCGTCTCAGCTAGCCCCGATACGTAGACCAGGGCAGTGGTGCTGGAGAGGAGAGTGCAAACCAATTCCACCCCGTAAACCACTATCGCCTCTTCAAGCCCGTACCGGGTTAAATCGATCGTGAGGCTGAAGGCAGAGTCAAGCCTCACGACGCCCTGGGGCAGCGCGTCGACCACGATCCTCGCTACCCATGGCTCGGGGCCCGTGGACCCTATGCTTGAAAGGTCTAAGAGGACGGGTTGCATAAGGTTGACTCTCGGCTCATAAATGTATGCCGTGACCATTATTCTAGACTTAACAGTAGTGTTCGCTATGGAGACGTTGACTTGGAAGGAGGCTTGTAGATCCCGGACTACTCTGGCAACCCTGAAAACTTGAGCATAGAACTGCCCACCCTGCAGACTGAGATGTTGGCTGAGAAAAGTCATATTTAACCACAAGACATCGTTGCTTAAAACAATGGATCTCGCATCCGCCAGAACCCCATCGTATGTTACGAACGAGTAGTAGGGCTTGCTCGGCAGTTCTCCATAGCTCATCCATCCATAATTCTGCAACAAGCTGACTGTGCAGGTATACGGGGTTGGAATAGTCTGGTAGCACTGGATGGGCCCCTTCTCGACCAGGGTTTCAAAGCTTGACCCTACGTTAGTATAGTTCACTATCCCCAGGCCGATCTTATAGCCCAGCCAACCCAGGGTTAGAGCAGTGTTTCCCCCTGCTTGCTTTCTCAAATAATTTACCAAGTCGTCATCTATAGTGGTTCTACCAATTATCTCTGCCGGAGCGTCGCGCAACCAGGGATCTCTCCAGGGCACGTAATACACCAGTACTCCTCCTGATACGATGACTCCTGTTCTAAACGAGGCTCCCGTGTAGTTCAATGGGAAGCTCGCCTCATCTCTCACGAGCATGGATACTTTAGTGATCGTCCTAACCCCGCTTACCTCCTTAAAAACCGCTTCGACAACCACCGGCTGGGGAGTCTTAACAATGAGGTAGAGTTCCTCTCCCATCAACCTGAGGCTTAGCAGCGGCGGATTAACCGTAGCGGATACTTCCTCGATCCACGTCTCATGAATCCTCCTCCAAGACTCTACTCCAGTATTGTAGGCATATATGAGCTGGGAGAGCATTAAAACCATGATCACAAGCACTAAGTATCCTCCAACGATAGTGCTGAGGGACTTCATACGGCTCCTGAATGAGTCCCCTGTTGATGAATGAGTGTGTTATGCGAAACTATTTAGCCCTTCGCCGACATAGATAATTGGGATGTATATGGGCACCATTACCGTGTCTATTAACGTTGGAAGATTGTTCCTCGCGATTTACTTAATAGTTGTTTTGATCGCGGCCGCATGGGTTTTGATAACCGATTATCAATCATCATATACTTGGATCCTTCCACTAGATGCTCCAAAATCAATAACGGGTTATTGGAAGACGTCGATCGGTATTGGAATATATGACCTAGGAAGCGAGTACGCAAACTACTCCAACACCCTAGTGGTTAACGGGCTGGTCTCTCACATCTACTTGGACAAGGTTGAATCAGGATATGCCATCGTTGCCACCAGGGGGTTCAACTCGTACGTGCTACTAGTAACTGCTCTGGTTTTAATCAACGCCATCCTATTGGAGATCAGAGCGAAAAAGTCGTCGCGTCAAGAAAACATTGTCCTGAAGACCCTGGTTCTCCTAGTCATAACGCTTGTCCCAATCCTCTCGCTGGTACCATATATTGCCGAGGGGTCGACTCTAGGCTATCGAGCATATGAGTACCCTATTAAAGAGTATGCTTTCCAAGATCTCCTATACGTTCAACTACCCCTAGGAAACGCTTCGAGCCTGGAATTATACAAGTACGTCTACAATATAACTGTCACCAATATCCCGGAGAAAAGCCTTGTACGCATATGGTTCACTCCCGGTAACGATTCAGTCTTGCTTCCAACCCTCGTCTACGTTGAAGCTGGAGCAGGAGGAGCTAATTCTTCAAGGCTCCTCGTGTCGAATAACAACGAGGTTTACACGGCCTTCTACATCGAGAGTGAAGATACCGAGAATAGCTACTTGAAGATACTCGTTTTCTCCGAGAAACAATTGAATTCTTCCAGGATTGGTTACTATGTTTTAAGCTTTTACGACGGGAAGACTCAGCCAAACCTGCTCGGATTAGCCCTGCCCCTTGTCTTCACTTCAATACTAGTAATCTATGGCGTCGTGCACGAAAGGCTGTGGGGAAAAGTAAGGTAGTAGCGGATAGGTGATTCTCAGGGAAAAAACATTTATCTTGAAAACCTAGGGCTTTTTGAGGCCCCTTATAGACGTGTATGCTAGTACTCCTATGGCCGCCCCTATTAGCCCAAATATCAGGGCAATTATCGACAACGAGTAACCAGTGGAGGCGGTCGATGATGCCTCGTCCAACTTCCTTGACAGATCGTCAACCTTATTCTCTAATGCGTTCAGCTGACTGTTCAAGTCTCCTACTGTTGTTTGAAGTCCATTCAGACTGCTGGAGACGCTGTTCAAGGCGTTGCTCAGCGAGGCGAGCTCTTGCTCCAGTTCGTTAATCCTTGAGGATAATTCTTGAATCGTTGAGAAAGCATTGTTCAGCCTCTCCTGCAGGTCTTCTATTCTAGCGAGTAGTGTGGAGTTAACGTCGCTTATCTGTGAGGAGAGAGCATCGAGCTCCTGGCTGAGCTGAGCCAGCATTGACTCGAGACTCGATATTCTCTGCCCCAGCAACGCGATATCGCCCGCGAGAGTCGAGTTAATCAAGGACAACTGTGCCTGCAAGTCGTCGATCATTCCCTGCAGGTCGATCAACCTTTGAGTAATTGTCTGATTGAGTGCTTCCAACTGCCCAAGCAAGGCATCTATCTGTGCTTGAAGAGTTGCTATCTGCGCTTCTATATCCGATAGCCTGGCCTCGATGTCATCAAGCCTCTGAGTTATCTCCAGCGGGATTATCACTAGTACTGGTAGATCAGTTGAATACTCATTACCTTCTGGATCCTTGTAGAATAGAGTTACTACGTAGAATCCGGGCTGGGAGAAAGGTATTGTGAGGGAGGTGAAGCCGTATAGACTCTTGAGCAAGCCATCACTATCGACGTGCCACGAGGTCTGAATGTATGGAGCGTAGAACATTAATGCATCAGTGCCGTTGACTAGGACAACCTTGAAGACTGTGCCGGGTTTTAATCCAGAGCCGTAGAGCCTTATTATCCCCGAGCCCTCTAGCGTGGGCTCGTTCTTGTTTAATGCTGCAGCTATTATTCTGCCCTCTACTTCTAGCGATGTCACAGCATCATCGAGCATCCAGGAGGCCGTTATCGGGCCCGACACTTCGCCTTCAACCCTCACGACGTGGATTCCTCCAGGGATCGATGGGATTAACTTCACGACAGATATCCTACCTGATGCATCGGCTTTTACGGTGGCAACTAGGTAGTTGCCGATGTAGATCCCGACTGTCTCGTTTGCGGCAAAACCATATCCTTCCACCCTAATGTAGTCTCCCAGGTACACTGTCTCGCCGGTGGGGTAGTTGATAACTATTTGAGTGCCGTTATAGGAGGCGTATGCTCTCGGATAATCTTTCGGCTCTTGCTCGTAGTCGAGCACAATCCAGTAGGCGCTGGGCTCTATGTAGATGGTGGTGTTCTGAGCATAGAATGGACCTGATGTTCTTCCCACGACCTTGAGTTCTTGAGGTCCACCGGGAATGTCGAGGGGTACTGTTACATGGAAGGTTGCATTACCATCTACGTCCACAGCGTCAGAGTATATCAGCCTACCGGCTAAATATACGTCGACCATCTCTCCTGGCGCGAAGCCGTATAGAGCTATCGTTATCTCCCCGCCTATCTTAACGCTGGGACCGCTCAACACCTCCATTAATGGTTCAACGTTTACGTGCGATGAGGAAGCAAGCACGCCGTTGTTGTCAAGCTTTAGCAACAATCTGTACTGTCCCAGGGACATGTTAGTGTTCAAGTAGCTTCCGAGCTCAGCTATGTGAATGAATCCCGTGTCATCTGCATACACGTCTCCTATAGGGAAGACGTAGCAGGTCGTAGAGCACAACCATACTTCAGAGACTCCTGTTCCCTCGAGGAAACCATACCCGTAGATTGTTAAGTGGTATACTTCACTATCCTTCCCGAACACTTGACTCGGCTGGATAATAGCGAACGGCGAGGACAGCTGGAAGTATGCTTCGAATACTCCGTCCGTGACATATATGGTGTGAGGCCCCTCCTCAATCAACTCCGGGACAGGCAGGTAGAATTCAGCGAAGCCGTTCTCATCGGTCACGACTTGAGTGATTAAGACTCCGTCGAGATATACTGAAATCGTTGCTCCCGGCTGGAACCCCGAGGCCTCGAACCATATGTATTCATTGGGTTGCACAACGTCCGGACCTATCAATCTAATGTACGGGTAGACCGAGTAGAGAGCGTTGGGGAACTTGAATACCCCGTCCACCGTTTCCACGACCAAGCAGTATACTCCTCCCGGTATCGAAGCATAGTTGTATTGGCTTAGATCCGATATGTACAGGAATCCGTCTGGGTCAGTCGAATAGTCGTCGATTGGGAATATGTAGCATGTTGAAGGATCATTAACGCTACATAGCTGAATACTTGCCACCTGAGTGCTGGCTGGGAAGCCGAAACCGTACACCTCTATGTCAGCGAGCTCTTCGGGAGAACCGGAGCCCTCGCTGGGATGAATGAACGCAATTGGATGTATCGACAAAACGCCCGGGTGCTGGTAGTCGTTGAACTCTGCGTCGCTGTCTGCATATACTTCGTAATCTCCCATTGGAATGCTCCAACCAGTGACGTCTATCAAGTAGAATTCAGACACGAACATACCGCTCGAATTGGTTTGAACAGGCTCCAAGAGCTCGTAGTAGTATTCTCCAATGTAGAACCCGTATATGGTTGCACCCTCTTCAAACCCGTAGCCCGCTACAGTTATCTTGGTAGGCAATTCGTTCTCGTCCAGGATCGTGGTTACACCCGGATAGACGGTGATCAAGGGGTATAGGTCTCTGTAAAGGCTCAGGGACTCTGCTCCCGCTATTATCTGAATCCACAACACCTGGTAGGTCGTGTCACCGATGCCGAACAGGTCGTGCGGGACTTTCAGTATAATGCTGTATACTCCTGGCTCAGGGAAAACGGTCGTGTTAGCGTAGTAGACGATCTCTGCATTGTAAGTGTGCCTGAGCAACACGGTCACTCTCAGGTTGGTGATTGATGTTTGAATGGTAACGTTAACTTCTTCCCCGGGATATAGGTATGGTCTGTCGGGAGTCACTGATACTAGTGATACGCCTTGCGCTTGAATCGGTTGAATCAACATCAGGTAAGGAGCAATTAAGGCTATAACTAATAATACTGATATAACCTTCTTCAAACATGTTCACCCCGGTTCACGTTATATATTAATTAACCCAAGGTTATAAGTTAATTGCTAATCCCATGAGAGAGGGCGCGAGGTCATTCCCATATATAGAGAAAAGATCATATAATAGGGGTTGCCCGTCGACTAGAGGTTTTTCAAGCCTTAGCTGTATTAGTTAGTGGGGAGGGACCCGTGTGCCCGAGTGGCGTTGCCCAAGGTGCGGCTTCAGGACAAGCTTGTGGTCTCAATACTTGTTTAAATGCCCACGTTGCGAACACCCGTTGGAGCTGGAGTATGAAATCCGTTTCGAGCCCCGCGGACGCGGGCTCTTCAGGTATTCCTCCATGCTCCCCTTCACCCCTGATAAGACAAGAGGGGAGGGGAGCACTCCCCTAGTAAGGGAGGTTTTAAACAGCGTCGAAGTATTCTTCAAGCTCGAGTACTTGAACCCGAGCGGTAGCTTCAAGGACAGAGGCTCAGCGCTGGCTGCTTACTACGCTTACAGAATGGGGTTCGATAAAGTCGTAGAGGACACTAGCGGTAACACCGGAATATCGGTAGCGCTCTTTGCCAGATTATATGGCCTTGAAGCACGCATCATAATGCCGAAGACCGCGCCTGAAGGTAAGAAGAAGCTTGTGAGAAAACTCGGCGGGATAGTAGTAGAGGCTTCTGACAGGAGTGAGGCAGCCTCTAAAGCTCTGGAGTACGCACGGGATCACTTCTACGTTGCTCATACTTGGAGCCCCCTTTTCACCACAGGATTCACGACAATAGCGTATGAAATATACGAGGAGGCGGGCGTCCCCGACGCTATAATATTGCCCGTTGGCTCGGGATCCCTGCTTCTAGGCGTTTACCAGGGGTTTAGAAGCCTGGTGAAGCTTGGAGTGGTTCAAAGAATACCAGTCATCTACGGGGTTCAAGGCTACAGCGTCCAGCCCGTGTTCAAGGCCGTCAAGGGATATGAGGAGAAAGGGGAGGAATCGACCCTTGCCGACGGGGTTATGGTCCCGAACCCGCCGAGGCTGAGTGAAATAGCCTCGAAGATAAGGGAGGCAAAAGGAGACGTAATCCTAGTGGGCAACACCGAGATAGCGGAAGCAACCAGGGAGCTCTGGGAGATGGGCTTCACCGTGGAACCCACATCAGCAATAGTCCTAGCAGCGCTTCGAAAGATGGCTGATGCGCTGAGAGGGAAGAGGACGGCACTAATCCTCACTGGGTCAGGCTTGAAAGTGATGTGAGAACACTCTATAAAGGCCCAACCCAAGATTATTCATAGAAGGGGCCCGTAGCCTAGCCAGGATAGGGCGCCGGCCTCCGGAGCCGGAGATCCCGGGTTCAAATCCCGGCGGGCCCGTTGGCGCGTACATAATTAATATCTCACGTTATCATGAATGCTTAAGAGCTCTCTGAGTAGTGAGCATTCTTCAGAGATGATCACGAAACTCTTAAACCTCTGACTATTGTTTGAAACAACCTGGCTCGGCGAGTCGCTTGGAGATGGATCAGATAAGCTCGCCTCTTTGAGGAGTTCACTGTGAGTAATAGGTTATTACTGCTTCTCCTATGGCTAAGATACCGATTACTGCAAGTATCCAAGGCCGAAACTCGTCGAAATAGAATAGCATCGCCAACCCTATCAGGAATGTTCCGCCTAAGACTCCGTGGAGAATATTCTTCTTGGATTTCACACTCTCGCTCTCCCGGGTTAAACGCAACTACCATTTAATAAATACGTGCCTAAACATGAATATGTTGGGCCCACATGCCTCGATGAAGGCTGTTTCATCACGAGGATTGCAACTAGTTTCCGGCACGAGCTTGCCAACTACTCACTCCGGGCTAGACCTAGCGGGGTTGTAATGTATTCAGCTATTTTGACAGCACCGTTAGGGTATGCGGGGACTCTCCTGTTCTCTGCTTCTCTCAGGGCTTCTGCGAGTTTACTCGGTGTGGCTTCGTCGAGGAAGGCAGCGTTTAATTTTTCCGCGAAGGCTTCAACCTCTCTTCTAGTGAAGATCTTAGAGTGCCTCCTAGTGTAGGCGATGACAACTGGTTTCCCGTATGCAAACCTTGCAGTAGCAGCAGTTATTCCTGGATGAGTCACTACTATTCTAGCGCCGGCTATCCACTTGTAGAGGTCTTCTGTATACTGGAAGAATACCCAGCCTGGCTTCCTAGCCGCGTATGGAGCGGGATCCACATCTCCTGTTTGAACAACCATTTTCTCCACGTCCAACTCGACTGCCGCCTCGAATAATTCCTCGGCACCGAGAGTACCGGTGGTTATCAAAACATATCCATCGTTGCGAGGCTCGTATACGAGTGGCTCGTATATGGGTCCGACGACTACTCCACGGGGGTACATCTCTAACTGCTCCTCCCAGGCGAGGAAGACTGTTGCACCTGTTTTATAGAGGATGCCTACTGCCTTGGTTCTCTTGAGAACCCGGTCAACCGCCTCCAGAGTGTAAACCTTGGTTCTCCTCAGGATCTTCAGCGTTAGGGATGCCGGTATCGAGAAGTTTGATCCTGTGGCGAAGGCGAAGTCGTAGCTTCTCCGCGCTAGGCTAAGGGATTCCGCGAAGGCCTTGAACCATCTGTGGAGGCCCCTGTGGAAGGGCTCGAGGGGTTTGCGGGGGAGAGTAGCGTATATTATCTCTCCCAGTTTCTCGAACCTTCTCTCCAAGAAGCGGTATCCGCGGGGAAGAAGGATGTCGAGTTCTACTCCCCGTTTAACGAGCTCCACGGATACGGCGTATGCATAACCCGCGTGCCCCCCGTAGCCAGCGATAACCAGCCCCTTCATCACACCACCCTTTAAGCTAAGCCAGTGTTGCTAATGAGTTAAGCTTCTTCTAAACCTTGCTGGGAAGGGTTTCTGCTGGAATACTTTTAATCAGTACTGATCAAATTAAAACTTGTTGGGGGTTGACTGCTTCATGACTAGTTGGAGGGATTTCGCAAGTCCTCTTGCATTAATTATTCTAGCCGCGGCATGGACTGCCCGATTCCTCCTCGATCATGATGTCTCAGCCGGCGTGATAGGGTTGGCTTTTATCCTGGGCTCTCTCTCCTACCTTGTCCACGTCATCGCTGAGAAGTCTTCGAGGAATGGTTATTGGAGGATGCTTGAGGCTGGCCTGACGGTCTCCGTGATCGCCGTGGTTGTGGCGGGTTATGTCTTAACTGGCTCACCGCTCCTAATGATCCTGTCCGCGCTCTTGATCTTCTTAATTCTGCTCGGGCTCGCCCTCTCATACCTCACGCCGAGGATGAGGAGGGAGGTTTGAGGGGTCGGAGACCTCCCTCGGATGGAGCGGTACGTATAAATTGCTCGTTAAACATTAAGTTGTGTTAGCGAGGGTGGAGTTCATGAGCATGTTGCCCGGCACCGCCATAGGCGTTAAGACGCGCGATGGAGTCGTCTTAGCCAGTGAGAAAAGGCTGACTTACGACGGATTCGTCCTAAGCCGCAACGTTAAGAAAGTTTTCGCCATAACCCCGCGCGTGGGCGTGGGGTTTGCCGGCTTGATGGGAGATGTAAACATCTTGAGGAGAATGCTCGAGATGGAGGCGAAGTACTACGAGCTCCAGCATGGAAGGGAGATAAGGGTTAGAGGGCTTGCCAAGCTCCTCTCAGTAGTGCTCTACAGCTACAAGCTAGCCCCCATGCTAACCGAGATCGTCGTGGGAGGATACGATGAAAACGGTCCACAACTATACATTCTCGACCCCGTTGGAAGCCTAATAGAGGAGAAGTATGCAGCACTAGGCTCAGGAGCCCAGCTCGCCCTAGGGTATATAGAGCCTAAGTACACCCCAGACCTCACGCTGGACGACGCCGAGAAACTAGTCGTCGAAGCCGTGAAGACAGTGGTCGAGAGAGACGTCCTCTCAGGGGACGGCGTAGACATTCTTAAAATAACCGGGAAGGGGGCCGAGGAGAAGACAATCCTGTTCAAGAACGCTCTAACCCAGTGAACCCGAAGCCCTGAAGCAGGTTTTTAAACCACTATTAAAGCCTAATCCTTAAATAAATAGTGAAAAAGGGCCCGTAGCCTAGCCAGGATAGGGCGCCGGCCTGCGGAGCCGGAGGACCCGGGTTCAAATCCCGGCGGGCCCGTTACTGCTAAGTAGCTATCCGTAGATAGCGGACTGTTTTCAATGAAACCTCTTCCTACGTTAACACCATATCGTGCGTGTTTGTTGAGGGATAGCGGTAGCTTTTTACCTTCTAGAAGTTCCTCCCCAATTAGAAGGCCGGACGAGATCATGTTAGTGATATTGAGCATCGCAAGCTATAGTAAAAACGAGAATAACCTACGGGGATCAAGCATGTTTCAACAATTTTTCCCTATAACTTCGCCTTTACCGGTTCATGGAGCAAGCTGCCCAAGACCCTTGGCAACCGCGTGAATCGGAAAACTATCGTCATTCATAAAAGACCTCGATGCTGCGAGATCATATTAAAAACTATTTGAGAGAATTACGGGGGTTTTAACGAATATCATCGATTTCATTACAGAGTCTTCCGCTGACTGGGATTTTGAACTCGCTCAACTGGAGTGTAAGGGTTCTCCGATCTGATGATGACCACTCAATTTTTGGCAACGGGATCACGTAATATCTCCTACTTTGATCGCATAGACCAGGCGGGAGTTGTGCTTGCCCCTTGACACGGCTTAATAATTGCTGCAGTTCATCTATACTGCTGTATTTTTTCTCAGGCATGTATTCTTCCCCGATATAGACCAGGCTAGCCTCGGCCGCCACCGAGTAACCATCCACATTAAACACAACACGTGCTCCCGGGGCGTTATACTTTACAGTCACTTTGTTGAGTCTCTTCAAATCAATGTCAACTGGTTCCGTAAACACGAGCTTGAATCCGGCCCCTACTATTCTAGAAGACAGCCACCCAAACGGGTTGTGGCAGATGCCGTCCAGGTATATCGGTCCAGCGGGCGTCTCAGCCTTCGAGAATATCTTTTCCTCGTATGGATCCGGGATCTGGGTGACAACGTTCCTCAGCGGCTTCCATAAGTGTTTGAGATGCCTGTTATGGTGATCGATGCCGAGTTTCCCCTCCTCGGACAAGCATAGAAGAATTCTCGCCAAGTAATCAGCTTCAACCTCGCGAGAGTACTCCAGGAATTGCAACATCACCTCGTCGCCGCTCGTGTACGGATTACCGGCTTGAAACATTGTAAGCCCAGGAGCCTTTGCCTGCAAGTGGTGGATAATCAAGTGGAATACAGTGTATTCGTCCAATGGGATTTCCAAGAAACGCAATCTCCTCACTGAACCCCGGCCTAAGCACCCGAGAAAAATATTCATCTCTCCCTTCTCAAAGTCGTACTGCCCACACACGTCGCTACAGTGATTCAGCACAGATGCAACACTTTCCGGCAGGATACTACACTCATCCATATCTACAGGGTGAAGATGAACCTTAAAGTCAAGGATCTCGCTACCCGCTAGGCCTGTCTTAACAAACAATGTGTTGAAAAAATACTTGATTATATAGTCGATCGTTTGCTCATACGTAAGTAGTAATTGCTTGGGAATAAATTCTTTATTAGAAGATGAGAAGCTATACAAGAGGGATTCCATTCTTATTTGGAAGGAGCGCGAACCCTTTAAAAACATTTTGTTTCAAACAATTCCATGAGCTGGAGAAAAGCACTAAACCATACAGGATGCACTATACGACAGTAAAAATTTGAGGAATAGCGTTTATTTAGCAAACAACATTTAGTTATTTTTAAAAAGGGAAGTTAGAATATATAATAATGAGGTGTATTATAATTACAATAGTGTTAAAGATATTGAAATCTATTATTCTATTCTCATTCATTCTACTCAGTACGCTAGCACCAATGACCGCGTTTTCGGTGGCTGGAGGAGAGGCTGGAACAACTCTTTCAGCGTATATTGAGGCGACTCCCGTATATCGATGCACATATCCGTGGAGTATCGAGAAGACTGCTAACGCGACAAATATCTATCTCTCGCCGAGTAGTCCAGTAGTCTACGTCGAATACGCTGTGAGCGTTGAGAAACTTGAACCAGAGTGTCAATACAGTCTTGAAGGATATGTGAGCGTGACAAACGGAGGCGATATAGCAACAGAGGGCTTGTCGATAAGTATTGACGTGTATGCCAATCCACCGTGGAAAAACCAGATCATTAACGACTACCCTGTGGATGTTTCATCATACCCGGTAATATATCCCGGTGAAACAGTAATATATTACTTCTCGATACCTGTTCCCGAAGACTACTGGAACACGGCTTATTTCAAACTCACTGGCAACGTGACTATTCTAAACCACAGCGGCTGGCTGGGACAGCCCTTCGGTCCAAGCCCGTCTACAACGACCTCAAGCATGACCATCATCTACGTCAACGACGAAGTACACGTTCAGGATTCCAATGGATATGAGTGGACGTTCACCGCGACAAGCCAGGTATCATACATAGTTGAATTTAACTACGATGCTTCGAGAGGAGACTACTACGTCCACGAGAACACTGCGATAATTGTTGAAACAGGACAGTCTTCTACATGGACTGTTGAGATTTATCAAGAATTACCTAGGGCTTCAACGATAAGTGGCATAGTTTTCTGGGACAACAACTTCGACGGAGTATACAATGAAGGAGATACTCCCATATGGAACGTGCAAGTAGATCTATACTTGTGGGACGATGATCAGGGCTGGGTCTATCTAGCATCCACGTACACTAACGAAGCAGGACACTACTACTTCAGCGTAGACGCTTCTAAAACATACAAAACCGTAGTTCACAAGCCAATCTGCTATGAATGCTTACTAGTTGAATCAACAACTCCCGAGTACTATGAGATAATTGTCGAGGAAGGCTACACATATCCCGGTAACGACTTCGGATTCGTGTGCCTAGTTCAGTTGACAGGCGCGAAGAGCAAAGGATACTGGAGCTGGTCTCTCTACGACAAGAAGGCTCGAACCTGGGCCACGAGGATAGGAGGAGAAGACGTGAACTATGTAAACCAGGCCTTGAACACGAGCTTTACGAGTCCATTGGAAATCGCGAATTACTTAACAACCTCGGTCTATGGCGATATGAAAACAGCTCTCACGCAACAGCTAATAGCTACGTTGTTAAACTTGAAGTATGGATACGTAAATGGAAGCAACGTTGTCTACTACAATGATACATTCACAACGATCAACGAAATCGTGAACAACTCTATAAATGCCCTGAGCTTGCAGGACAGGGCTACACAGGAGTACTATAAGACACTGCTCGACTTTATCAACAACAACTGTGTACTCATAATTCACCCAGTGTGAACGTTAAAAACCTTAACTTTTTACCCCGCTTTTCACCTTCAAGCACTTTCTTACGAGTTAGTCGCTTACGAATCTACAGTAACTATGGAAGATGAACACAGTAATTTAGATAGAAGATGACGCTACTAACTCAAGCTGTCAAGGGAGTAGTAAGTAGTACTTAATTCGGGACAAGCTTAACACAACACCTCACCAGTCCCTATCCATTACTCAATTGCCTCATGAATGAAGTACCGTTCTACCTCATAATTGATCTCGAGACTATTTATATGGGGAATACGTATTAGCTAAATCGGTCTCTCGAGGTGTTCGGTTGAGAAAACTCGTGCTAATCATCTCTCTCGTCTTCTCCGTGTTCTTCGCTTATGCTATTACTTTCGCGCTTACAGAAATCATTAGGTTGCTGAACAAATGGATGCTCGGGATCTCGCCCGACTGCATACTACTGTCCGATTTTCCCCGATGCCAGGAGGCTGAGGCCAGCCTAAGGGTTTTAGGATACTTTTCTTTAGCCCTGGTCTTCACTGTAATAATAGTTGGTTTCATCGCTGACAGGTTGAAAATAGCCCTTCTAGGCTCGATAATCCTGTACCTACCAGTCATAGGCTACTTCGCCTTTACAATGTTCTTCCTAGCAGGAGTAGGAGTGTTGAGATTCTTGTGGATACCTTTTATAGACTCCGAGATCCTCATAAGACTAGGGTTCATCACTCACCTGCCGTTGAAGATCCTCAACTTCCTAGCATCCAGCACGGCGAGCCTGCTCGTCTCGAACACGAGTTGGGAATTCACTGTGCCGATTTGCTTCGCTTTCATGATAACGGGTCTCTCAATATTCACAGTGAGCTCGGCAACCTGGATCTACGACAGGCTAGTATGCAAGAAGCTTAGCCTTCACGGAGTTTACAAGTATAGTAGGCATCCCCAATACCTGGGATTCATTGTATGGAGCTACGGATTCTTCTCGCTTGCAAGCACGGCCGAGAGCGGGAGAGGATGGGCCCCGCCGATGCCCGGATTACCCTGGCTCATAACCACCATGTTGATCATAACTATAGCACTGCTGGAGGAGGTTAAGCTGAGGAGAGAGTTGAGCACAAAATACTTAGAATACGCTGGTCAAACCCCCTTTATGATCCCGCTACCCAGACCGATCTTGAAAATCCTAGCGCATTCTTCGAGAAAAATTACGGGTAGGGAATTCCCCGAGACACGGAGCGATGTATTCAAGGCTATGCTAGCGTATTCAGCACTGATCATGCTGGTCTCCCTGTGCTTATCCCACTTCGAACTGTGAGTTCAGCAAACTCAGTGTCACACGGACGCTTCACCCAGTTATCGAATAAGTTCACCATGTCCACGAGATCGAAGAGACGTATAGCTTCATAGAGGCCGCGAACTCGCAGTGCTCATGGCTTGGAGGGGCCGCTGTACCCTGAGGATCGTAAAAAAGTGGTTCAGCTGTTAACTGAATTCAAAGTATATTCCTGCTGGAACTCTGTAGTAACATGGAGAGCACCAGAAGCACCACCATGGCGGGTCCACTTTATACTGGTATTTACCGGTTCGAATGTAGACGTGCTCGGCTACGTTATAGTCGTTCGCAACCCATGAATGATCGCCGTGGTTAACGAGATTTCCTTGCACTGTAGTCGATTCTCCCTCAATAGATATTGATAGCTGAAGCGCTGACGCGAAAGCAGTCGCGGCAACACACGCCGCGCCGCCAGTTGGAAGCCCGAGAAGAGCGCAGACTCCGCGAGCCGCGATTGAGCCAGCGGGTATTCCGATTTCGAAATTAGTTCCGCATGAATCATAGTGTCCAAACACGTGCTTCAGAGTTATGAACTCTCCAGGAGAGAGTGCTCCATCGCTTGCATGGGTTTCCGGAATATATAGCTGTCTCAGCTCGGTTCCGCTGAGAAACATATCCATTAGTGATTGGTGAGGCAGACCATACTCTGCACCGCCATTGATCGACAACCCCGTAGTGTAGACGTCCACCACAACCGCTTCAACATCATCGCCCACGTAAACTCCGAGGCTATTGTAAACCTTAAACACTCTTAAAACAGGCCTAGCCCAGATCCAAACCCACCAGTCGGTGCTAGGTGGAATAATATTGCTGTAGCCGAAGGAGTAGTATCCGCCTCCCCACGTGAACCCTGAGCCCTTCCAAAGCGTCACAGAGGGCGCTACTCCGTTCAGTATTTTATTCAGTATCTCACCGCTTGTGAAGGACGGGTATATGCCCACTCTGCCTGACCCCGTGTCGATGTTGATGCTAGCGCTTATCGTGCCGCTAATAGTGTATTTATTTGACACGATCAGTACGGGAGTCCTCACGAAAACCCTACCACTAACGTTCTGGAAGTAGCTACTCGGGAGTTGAGAGATTATTTTCTCCGGCGTAATCTCCAGCACCAGCTCTCTATATGGAGATCCTCCGATCGGCTCAGCACCAGCTACTTGAATGAAGCCCGGGGCTTTCGAAGGGCTTGAAGCGTACTGGGACTCGACTAGGACTGGCTTCATCGACCCGCTAGACAAGTGGAGTGTTATGCTGAGAGATTTCCCGCCGACTATTTCCGCGGGCATGTATGAGATGGAGTCGTAGGCTTGGAATAGAAATTCTCCAGTACTCTGATTAACGATCATGATTCTAATGACGAGCCCGGAGAATGTCTTGTCAACGCGCCCGCCTCGCTCCTGAATCGTTGAAACCCACTTCCTCGCTACCTCCAACAAGCCCTCTAGAGGAATGAAGCCGTTTCTCGCAGCCTTGACGTAAGACTTGTAGAGCAGTACGAAATCCCTTCCGGAACCCGGGGGAGCGATTGCCTCGACTTCTATATACATTCTAGTGCTCGGGTCGTCGAGCAGGTATGATACGTCGACGACTTCGTTCTTCTCAGCGTTTACTTCATATAATTTGAGGCCGAGGTATATTCCGGGGGTCTCGCCCATGGAGTTGATCGTCAACAGCAGGCCCGCCATAATGATGAGGAGGATTATCGCGGCGGGGACTAATCTCCCACGCGACAACAACATGTAATCCCACCATAAGCCCCGTCGTATCATATTCCTCACATATTTTATTGTTTTCAGAATTTTCCTATATAAATTTTAAATATTTTATAGTTTAAATCTTATACTTTTAAGTTTTAAATCCTATTCGATCTCCATTACTCTACCATTCCACGGGATTGTGTGAAGCTTTTGTTTTAACGCTCGAACCGTTGACGCGGCGGTCAACACCTGCTTCGGGACTTGTTGTCTGGAGGGGTTGCGAGAGGCTGGTTAACGCCTGGATGCGCGTCATCCTTGCAGCGGCTCGATGTTTTACTGGCTTAGGATTAGTTTCACCCTACTCTCTCCATCTATTGGGAGGTTTTAGACTAGAGAAATAAGTGGAGATGCATAGGTAATGGAGAGCCCTTCATGCCCCTCTTGCGGGAGTCCCCTCGTCTGGGATTATCGCGAAGGAATCGTCGTCTGCAGTAAGTGCGGGCTCGTAGTAGAAGGCATTCTCGAGGATACCGTTGCAAGCTTCGAGAAGGAGCCCGAGCCTCCATCCAGGAGAAGGCGTCACGCGAGGAAGATAGTGTCGGAGAACTACTCGTTGAACATGAGGCTTTTCAAAATGGCTGAGAAAAAGATCCGGAATAGGCCTTGGCTCATAGTCGACTACGACGCGGTCTTATCGTCTAAAAGGTTTGTTAAAACCATAAAGTCTAAGGCGTCGATCGAAGCCGTCGAGAACATCGAGGCCAACGGGTACTGGGATGACGTGAGGAATGGGTTAACGCTCATAGAGAAGCTCAACCCAGCCCTCCTCTCGAGGAGTGAGAGGAGCAAGTACGCTCTAGCATACATGCTCTCAGTAAGAGTTAAGACTGGGAAGACCCCTGGGCCCGAGGAGATCACGAAAGTATTCAACATCAGCGATACGAACTATAGGAGGCTCCACGGGATCGTTAAAAACCTCTCGTCAAGGATTAGTCAAGCCCTTCCTTCCCAGGAGCTGGTGCATTAATCTATAAGTTGTTTTAAACATTTCATCATTAAGGGTTGAGTTGAAGCCCGAGGATTTCAGAAGGAGCGTGGTCCACGACCCGGCCGAGTTCTTGGGGATGCTTGAGAGGAGGGTGAAATCTGCTGGAAAAGCCGGCGGGCGGGGAAGAACACAAAGAGAGAGGCTTCTAGAGAAGCTTTCAACATGTTATCAGCTAGTCGACAACGAGCTAGCTACAGCTGAGGGAGTCGTTAAGACTGTGTTGAAACTGGGGGGTTTCCACAGGGAATTGTTCAAGCTCGAGACAGGACAAGACCCTCTTAACACCGCTAGAAGAATCGAAGCCCTGAGGAGGATTGCCAGAAACATCTACCTGGAGACCAGGAGTGAGTTGAGATCCTCTGCTAGCAGCAGGGAGCAGAGGGAGTCTTTCAGGAGAGGGGTTGGGAGAATTATTTCAGTATACAAGAGGAACCGGGGCGTCTTCTCAACGGTGAGGAGCATCTCCATAGCTCTCTCGAAAATGCCGGATGTATCAGGGGATTTGAGGGTGATAATCGCGGGGATGCCCCAGGTCGGCAAGTCCACGCTGATATCGAGGCTCACCAACGCGAAGCCGGAGATAGGGCTGTACCCCTTCACAACCAAGAACATCATCGCTGGACACTTGATCGTTGAACCATACGGTAGGATAGTCCTCATAGACACTCCGGGCATACTCGACAGGCCTATGAACGTGAGAAATATCGTGGAGAACAGGGCTGTGCTTGCCGTGAAATACTTAGCGGACCGCCTCCTCTTCCTCTTCGACCCCACGCCGACAGCCTACTACAGTATCGAGGAGCAGTTGAACGTTTACAGGGAAGTCGTGGAGCTCCTCGAGGGCAAGCCCCTAGCCGTGGCTTTAAACAAGGCTGACGCCACACCCCCCGAAGTCCTCCAGGCAGTATCGGATAGAGTTGAAAAGGAGACAGGGGTTAAACCCTTAGCGATATCCGCCCTGACCGGTTTAAACCTCCAGGCCCTGAGAAACATGCTGGTGGAATGGCTTAAGGCTGGAAGCCGGGGCTCTTGACCTCTACAATCCCCGGTCCATCCTCAGACCCTTCAATCCTTGCCTCAGCATCAGGGAAGAACAGCTTGGATATCTCGAGAGCCGTGGTCAAATGCGATGTAATTCTCGACACACCGATCCTACTGGTCCCTTCAGCGAGAAACAAGTAAGGAATAATCATGTCCCCCATGTGCCTGTCGAAAGCCAAACCCGTCTCGTAGTCCTCAACCAGCCTCCTAACAGCTTCCTCGCCGACTCTCTCAGCAGGCTTTCCCTTCTCGCCGAGGGAATCCCCGCCCAACCTCACCCACGGTTCAGCCTCAACGTAGACGAGCACGCCGCTCCCAGGTCCAAGGTGGTCGTCCCTCTCGGGGGGCGGAACATCAAGCACCACTTCAGGCTTAACCCCGATTACCCTCTCCACCAGGATTGAAGCGGTGGAGGCCTGCCTCTCCGCCACGTGCCTGGGGAGTTTAACCGAGTGGCTCACCACGACGGCTTTCAGAGGTCTCCCCCTTTTCACGAGGTCTACGGGCTTCAACGCTTCCCTGACAGGTTTCACGAAGACTTCCACGACCCCGCCTCCCCTTGGATAGTGCCCTCTCTTCACCAGCTTGACGTCTGCTTCGACTCCAAGGTGCTTAATGTTATGGGCGAAAACCCTTGACATGTAGTCGATCGGAGGGCTCCACTGGACATCCGTCCCCCCTTTAACCGTGAGGATCGACCAGCCCGGGGCGTACAACAGGACCGGAAGCACTGCCTGAATGACTAGGGATGCGCTTCCCGCCGTCCCAACATCTATGTTAATCCTTCCGTGAGCTCTCCTCCTCGGCTTGAAGAACACCTCCGTGCTCCCAACGCCGGCGCCCTTGACCTCCGCGCCCGAGACCTCGGCGAGCGCTTTGACAGCGGCTAAGTGCTGGGGCCTCAGCCCGGGGTTGCTCCTCCTCGCCCTTATGTTGTAGACTCTGACAGGCTTCATTGTGAGCGATGAGAGCGCTAGCGAGTATCTTAGTATCTGTCCCCCTCCCTCCCCGAAGCTCCCGTCAACCTCAATGTACTCCATCAGCGCACACCGCTCTAACCCTCTCCACGCCCCCCAGGCTCTTAACGTGCTCGGCTATAATGCTTGGAACCAGGCTCTCCCAGTCGCCGTTCTCGAGCATCAACCTTCTTATCCTGGAGCCGTTGTATTTAAACGGCTCGTGAAGCGCTAGCTTAATCGTCTTAAAACCCGCCCACTCGTAGATGTAGAGCACGTGAGGGTTGCCCGATGCAACTGCCTCGACCCTGGGAACCATCGAGAGAACGTGAGCGGTCCAGGCTAGCGGCATCCTCAAATCCGGCACAGGTATCAGCCAAACCCTGCTCCTCAATCCCTCAGACCTCAGGAGGAGGTCGATCATCTCCAGCCTTTCCCCAGCCGTGAAGGGGTTTTGACACGTGAAGCCCTCCTGAGCGCTACCAATCGCTAGAACCACTTCGTCGAAATCCTCGAGAAGGCTCTTCATCGCGTAATAGTGTCCATTGTGAAACGGTTGAAACCTCCCGGGCATTAAAACCCTCCTAGGCATTGAAACCACCCGTTTAACCCGTCAAGTGGACCGTCTCCAGGTTCGACGGCGCATAGATGTCGGGGGGCGAGTTGTAGCCCGAGCCGGGGGATTGAACCACTCTCCTGAGAAGCTTGGCTAAAGTATCGATCGCTGCGGCCTCCCCGTGGTTTAGGATGATCTTCCTCGGCTTAGGCTTAATGTTCTGAACATACCTCACCAGTTCGCCCTGGTCGCTGTGACCGCTGAACCCGTCTATGCTGTAGACTTCGAGACCGATCTTGACTACTTCAACCTTGTTGTCAACAACCATTGAAAGCTCTCTCATGCCGTCCCTTATCTTCCTGCCCAGAGTGCCCTCGGCCTGGTAACCTACGAAGACGAGGCTGTTCCTAGGGTCGCTGGCCAACAGCTTGAGGTAATCTACTGCGGGCCCGCCCGTGAGCATGCCGCTCGTAGCTATGATCACCGAGGGACGATCCTCGACTATGTCCGGCCTCGCCACTCCAGACTCAATAATATTCAACCAATCCTCCACAAACGGGTTCTCACCACGGTAGATTGCTTCTCGAATACCCCTGCTCAAGTACTCGGGATACTGGGTATGGATAGCTGTCACCTCGTTGACCAACCCCTCGACGTATACGTTGAGCTTCGGTATCGAGCCGTTCTTCATTGCTTCATTCAGTATCAAGATGATCTCCTGCCCCCTTCCAACCGCGAAAACCGGTATCAGGACGATCCCCTGGCGCTCCACGGTTTTCTTCACAATATTGACGAGCTCGGATTCAGCCTCAAGCCTGTTCTGCTGCCTGGTTGCGCCATAGGTTGACTCCATGATGAGGGTTTCAACTCTGGGGAACTCGGTGTTGGCTCTGTCGAGGAGCCTGGTCGAAGCATACTTGAAGTCGCCAGTGTAGACGATGTTGTGCAAGCCCATGCCAACGTGCAGGTGGACTATGGCTGAGCCGAGTATGTGGCCCGCATTATACATCGTGAGCTTTACGTCGGGGGCGACATCGGTAACCTCATCATACTCAACCGTTATCGTGTGAAGTATCATCGTCGACAAATCCTTCTCGGAGAACGGGAGGTATCTCCCGGACCTCCTCGATACTTCTATCAAGTCCTTAAGCATCACTATCATGAGCTCCCTAGTAGGCTTAGTCACGTATAATGGTCCCTTGTAACCATACTTGTACAGTATCGGCACAAGCCCTACGTGGTCCAGATGCGAGTGAGTCACGATAACGCCGTCCAACTCCTCGAGCTTTAAGGAGTCAACGTCGATGAACGGGTACGCTCTAAAGGGGTCTTCCATGGCGCCGGTGTTAATCCCCATGTCCAGCAATAGCCTGCTCTCCCGGGTCTCCACGAGTATCGAAGACCTTCCAACCTCCCTGAAGCCTCCTAGAGCAGTGATCCTGACATAGTTGTTCCTGAATATCACATCCCTGTGAATCCTGTCGCCGAGCCTGCGGAGGAATTCAAGCCTGTACTCGCTCTGCTTCAAAGTCCCGGCTACTACCTCCCTGAGCACCTTAGACTCCAGCGGGCTAGCTCTCATCGGTATCGCCCTCCACCCGGTCTCGGCTAGAATCCTGTGTCTAACGTAGTTGCCCCTGCCGACTATGAGACCCGGCTTCTCAACCTTCACCCATACCTCGCCGCTCGTCTCATCGAAGTATATGCCGTTGGGATCGAGGCCCGCCTCCTTAGGGGCTATCTCGATTATCTTTTTCTTAGCCTCTTCGACCGAGAGGCGGGAGTTCGTTGAAACCCTTATCACGACTCGCTTCCTAACCTTCTTCGCGATGTTCTGGGCCAGGTCCAAGTGCTCGCTTATGGCTTTCCTGTTTCCAACGTAAACTACTATTGAGGGTCCTTCAAACTCTATGTTGGATAGTTGGAGCTCCGGTGGAATCTCCCTCACGATGTTCTCGAGTAGGGCAATCTTATTCCTATTTAACACTGATTTATCAATTTTCACAATTCATCCCTTTCTTCACGGTTTAAAGAGCTTAGAAAACTACTATTAGGCGTCAGCGATGGAAAACATATTAAAACAAGCTTATAAGTGTTTCCACGTTTAAACCGTTGTAATGGTTTTCTTGAACAACCTGGTCTCCTCGAAAACCCCTTCAGGACCTATGACCAAGATGTCGACTCCTTCACCAGTGAAGCTGTCCCTCATGATTGCTGAGGAAACAGCTTTGAAGGCGAGCTCCTTGGCCTCCTCGAGGCTCATACCATCCCGATACCCCTGCTCTAAGACGCCGAATGCTACTGGGGAGCCGCTACCGGTGGACATGTACTTCTCTCTCGAAACACTACCGTACAAGTCCATGTAGTAAAGCTTAGCTCCCTCATCATCGACTCCTCCAAGCAGAAGCTGAACTATGAATGGTGAATACCTGAGATAGGCTGATAGGATCAGGGATATCCTATTCGCCAGCGCGTCTATGGTGATTTTCTTGCCCATCTTAACCTCGTATTCCTTCGCAATGAACTTAGCGTTCTCGACAATGAACTGAGCATCCGCCACTAGTCCAGAAATAGTCATCGCCGAGTAAGGCGTGATCTCCATTATCTTCTTCACGCGCTTATGATACACCATTGGACCAGCAGTAGCCCTCTTATCCGCTGCAAGGACCACGTAACCCCCGGCTATAAGTCCAACCGTCGTAGTCTTTGAAACAGCCTTCTCCATAACGCCACCGTCTCCCGCTTATTATTGAGGATTATTAAGCGGGTTTAAATATATCATTCGCAGTGCTGGAGGATGATGTCTTGCACAACATTCACGAGATAACCCTCCCCTTGAAGGTGATCGTGGGGCATGGAGTAATAGATAAGGTGGTTGAACTACTCCCTTCCTCGGTTGGAAAAGTGGGGCTGATAACCGGCGAGCTAACCTACGAGCTGGCTGGAAAAAGAGTTGACGAGGCTTTGAGGGCGAGCAGGGACGTGTACGTGTGGAGGGCTCCTAACGCCATGGTGTCCACTGCGGAGGTTATCGCTGAGAAAGCGAGGGAGAGACGAGTTGACGCGGTCATAGGGGTTGGAGGGGGCAAGGTTATCGACGTTGCAAAATACGTGGCCAAGGAGACAGGTTCGATCATGGTTAGCATTCCAACAACTCCAAGCCACGACGGGATCGCGAGCCCCTTCGCAAGCCTCAAGGGGACTGGGAAGCCGACGAGCATATACACTAAAACCCCCTACGCCGTGATCGCTGATATCGAGGTAATCGCCAAAGCCCCCAGGAGGCTTGTGCTCGCTGGATTCGGCGACTTGGTCGGCAAGCTGGTCGCAGTTAAAGACTGGGCCCTCGCCCACAGGCTCAGGGGAGAATACTATGGAGAGTATGCCGCGCAGTTGGCGTTGATGAGCGCTAAACACGTGTTGAAATTCCATGAAATAATAGCGAGCGGAAGCCTCGAGGGCATAAGGATCCTGGTTGAAGCGTTAGTTAGCGCTGGAGTTGCGATGTGCATAGCTGGTTCGAGCAGGCCCGCAAGCGGTAGCGAGCACTTGTTCAGCCACGCCCTCGACATAGTGGCGCCGGGGAAGGCCCTCCACGGGGAGCAGGTCGCCCTCGGGACAGTGATGATGCTTTACCTACACGGCGACTCCTCGTGGAGGAGAGTTAGGAGAGTCCTGAAGAAAGTGGGGTTGCCAACTAATGCTTACGAACTAGGCGTTGAGCCGGAGAAGATAGTTGAAGCACTAACGCTGGCGCACTCAATAAGGCCGGATAGATACACGATACTGGGGGAAAAGGGTTTAACGCGTGAAGCCGCTTACAAGCTGGCTAGGGAGACAGGAGTCATTTAGCTTGACTCGGGCATCGTCCTCGACAGCGTCTCCTGGAACACTAGTTTTTCGACAGCATCCTTGAATAGGTCGAACAAGTCTGTGGCTAGGGATATCTTAGAGTAGTTGAGCTCCCTCCTAGACAAGTACTTCCCCGGTATACCCACGAGCAACTTCTTCTCTCCCTCATCATAGGAGACGTCGATATCGTTGCTCACTATCGACAAGTGCCTCGACGCGAGCGCTTTAACCTTGTCCTTGAAGTCCTCGATCTTGCCCACAACTTTCACCTTGTAGACCAGGGTCTTCCCAGCCAGCGGGTGGTTGAAGTCGATCACCACCCTACCCCCGCTTATGCTTTTAACCACGCCCTTGACTCCGCCGACCTCCACGACGTCTCCAACGTTTAAGCTGTACCCCCTCCTCTGAAACTCCTTCAAGCTGAAAGTCTTCACCTTGCTCGAATCCCTCTCGCCGAAGCCCCTCTCAGGCGGCACTTCGATCTCCTTCTCCTCGTTCACATCCATCTTCATGAGTTCCTGCTCAACGAGCTCGTTCATCCATCCTCTGCCAAGGACTACTAGGGATGGACCGTAGAGCTTGTCTGCTTCGTAGATGTTTTCCTTCTTGGCTAACTCCTGGTCGGTGGTGTCGAGCAGTGTCCCGGTCTCCTTAATCCTTACGACATACTCTACTAGTATGAAGTCTCCAGGGTTGAAAGGCATATTGCTCACCTTTTTCTCGTTTAATCCAGGTTTCTAACCTATATTTAGACACGTTTTAAATGTTAATGGTGGCCGCGGCCTCAGGGGCCGTGCCTCCAGAACTCGTCGTTGAAGTAGTGTATGTTCTCGACAACCTTTCCCCTCCTCAACTCGCCCTTAGTGATCGGGTCGGACGGGGCCAGGGCTCTCCCGATGGCGAAAGGCTTCCTGGACTCGAACTCGCAGATCACGACGATGTCGCCCTCTCTGAAGGCTCCTTCAATGGCTTTAATCCCCGGCGCCATTAAGTCCGCCCCCCTAAGCAGTGCTTGCATCGCCCCCTTGTCCACGAGGATCCTCGGGAGGCTTAATGCATCGAGATTCTTCAAGACGAACCTTAAATGAGGTATCCACTTGTCCCCGAGCTTGAAGAAGGCTGCTTCACCGTTCACGAGTATTCTCTCACCGTTCTCATCCTGGTAGTATTCCACTAGCGCTTCATCACTGATACTAAAATCCCCCATATACGATAGCTCTTCCCACAGCTTCCTGCGCTCTTTTTTCGACAAAGGGTATCTCTTCACCATTTAAAACCACGTTTAACAAGTTGATCGCTAAGTATTTAAGGATACCAAGTATTTTAAACATGTAGATTCGTTAAGCATTAGCGATTGAGGTGCGGGTATTGAGCGAGACGGCGCACAAGATGCTCGAGGAAAACATTGGAAACATAGTCTTGATCAAGATTAAAGACGATATAACCCTTCGCGGAAAGCTCAGGAGCTACGACCAGCACTTAAACATCGTGCTGGATGACGTGGAGGAGATTAAAGAGGGAGGAGATACTAGGAAGCTGGGCACGGTTGTGATAAGAGGAGACACCGTAGTGTTCATATCACCTATAACTGAGTGATGAAGGTGGTCTAATTGACCAAGGGAACATCAAGCATGGGCAAGAAGAGCAGGGGTAAGACGCACATTAGGTGCAGGAGGTGCGGGAGACACAGCTTCAATGTCTCGAAAGGATACTGTGCTGCATGCGGCTATGGGCGTAGCAAGAGAATGAGAAGATATTCGTGGGCTAATAAGAAGGTAAACAGGGTTAGGATTGTCTAGGTTTTTAATGCAGTCAATGCGCGAGTACATAGTCTTATTATACGGTATTGATAAATCCTTTAACCAGGGGCAATAGGTGATTAAATGAGCAAGTATTTGATAAAGGCGAGGATAGAGATAGACGGCGTTGTCGAGAAGCACGACATCGTCGGCGCAATATTCGGTCAAACCGAGGGACTCCTCGGCGATCAGTTCGACCTCCGCCAGCTCCAGGACAAGGGTAGGATAGGGAGGATTCAAGTCAACACAAAGATCCAGGGGAGCAAAACCCTTGGAGAAATCCTCATACCAAGCAACCTGGACAGGGTTGAAACCGCTCTCCTCGCAGCATTAATAGAGAGCGTTGACAAGGTTGGACCCTATGATGCTTCGCTGAGGATTGTCGACATCGTTGACTTGAGGCTTGAGAAGATAAAGAAGATCATGGAGAGGGCCGAGGAAATACTGAGGAAGTGGAGCAAGGAGAAGGCCCCGGACGTCAGGGAGATCATAAAGAGTATTCAGGAAATGCTTAGAGCTCCGGAGCCGGTTAGCTATGGTCCAGAGGAGTTGCCGGCCGGGCCCGACGTCGACAAGTCGGACACTTTAATACTGGTTGAGGGAAGGGCCGACGTAATAAACCTGCTTAGGTACGGGATTAACAACGTCATAGCGATCGGGGGAGCGAGAAAAGTCCCCGAGACCTTGAAGAAGCTTGCAGAAACCAAGAAGATCGTCCTCTTCGTCGACGGAGACCACGGCGGAGACTTGATACTGAAGGAAGTCCTGAGAAACCTTAAGGTAGACTCCATAGCTAGAGCGCCGGCTGGCAGGGAGGTAGAAGAGCTGACCGGGAGGGAAGTGGAAGAGGCCTTGTCTAAAAGCGTAAGCGTATTCGACTACTTGAACAACCTCGCCAAGCAGGGTAGCAAGGAGGCTCAACACCTGCTCCAGGTGCAACAGAAGCTCCACAAGCTCCCGGCCGAGGCGAAGCCGGTGGAGGCTAGAGAGGAGGCTCCGCCGCAACCGCCTCCGCCGGTCGAGAAGGAGGAGGTCATCGTCCTCCCGGGTAGGATAGCCGAGGAGGTCAAGGCTTTATATGGGACTCTCGAGGCAGTAATCTATGATCAAAACTGGAACCCGTTGAAGAGGATCCCCGCTAGAGAAATATTCAATGAAATAGACAGCGCGCAACCGGGAAGCATCCACGGAGTACTTGTAGACGGCGTTATAACTCAAAGGTTGGTGAGCGCGGCTGCAGAGAAAAACGTTAAGGTTGTCGTTGGAGCGAGGCTCGGCAACGTTGATGACAAGCCCCGCGACCTAGTGGTTTTAACGTTCAACGAGCTCTCCTGAATCGTTCCTCCCGGCTTGTTTTCGAAACATAGTTTTAAATACCTGGTTCCAACCAATTTTTAACAGGAGATAATAAGCGAGGTGCAGGGCTTGGTCTGGTTCGAGGAGGAATGGGAAGAGGAGTGGTGGGAAGAAGAGGAAGAATGGGAGGAAGAGTGGGAGGAAGAGGAGTGGTAGAGCTACAGCAGGGATAACAAACTACTAACGTTTTTTGCCAGAATATTGTAAGATTCCTCGTCAAGGCTCAAATCATAATCCTTGAAGCCCACGCACCCTGTTTTATCGAAGCCCTCGTCCCCGAGCGATATGACGAAGTAGTCGTTGCTTACCGCGTAGTGCCTTCTCAGGTCGGTTACCAGCTCGTTAATCTGCGTGTGACCCGTTGCAAGGAGCAACAGGAGGAGCCCTTTGTTCTTAAACCTGGAGAGCTCCTCCCTGTAAATCACGTAGTGCGCCGCTGCTTGAAACAGTTGGAGAGGAGTCTTAAGCATGGACGCGGGGAGGATTGTCACGGGCTTGTCGGGGGAGAGTTTCCTCGCGGCCAGCTCCTCGTCGAGGTCTCCACGCTTCTTAACACACTTGTATATGAAAAGCTTCAACTCGACTCCGCTGATCCTCAGGAGGAAGCCTCCCTCCCCAGTGGAGGCGGAGAAATCTACGCTTGAGGAGCTTGAAGCCTGCAAAACCAGGCCTCTCAGGCTTTAGCCTTCTTCTCCTTAACAGCCACGAGGTGGGTGACGTAGCCGGCTACGAGGTTTCTCATTTTCTTGGACTGTGTTTCAACGAGCCTGGAGACCAGGGTCTTGTTTTGCTCGAAGTCTCGTGTAAATAAATCCGGGTACTTCTCCAGTAGTTCCCTAGCTGTTCTCTTCACGACTCTAATCCTTATCTTACCCATAAGCATCACCGCTTGATAACTATCACATACCATATTGTAAGCGGGTTTTAAAATGTTTCACCGAGTAAGGGTCGGCGGGGATTAGAAATCTTTATAATGCGGTGAAAATAACAATAATAGAAGTCAAGAATCACGTGGTGAATTACGTGGTAAAGTTCTGCCCGAGATGCGGCGGACCCATGATGCCTGTTAAGAAGGATAATGAAGTGTTCTTCAAGTGTAGCAGGTGCGGCTACGAGGTTAAGGCGACCAAGAAGGACTTGGAGAAATATGGTTTGAAATACCAGGTTGAGTCGAGCAAGAGGGTCGTGACTGCGAAGGCCACTGAGAGCAAGGCCTCGGGCCTCACTCCCGAGGAGAGGGAGATGCTCCAAGAGTACTATGAAATATTCCTCGAGGAGTTCGCAGCCGAGGAAGGAGAAGCCGGTGAGGGAGATTAAATCAGCTATTATGCTTCCTCATCACGATTGAGTTCAGAGCCGTCACCATTCTTCATCAATTATAAAATAGGTTTTCAAATCCTATTATAGGTGGCTTGAACAAATAGCCTTGGATCCGGGGCTGAGTGCTCCTCTAGACTAAAGGAGGCCGGCGGAGACGTGGAAGGCGGTGGATTATGACCAGGCTTGCGGTGGTGGAAAGGGACTACTGTAAACCCGATAAGTGTAGCTTGGAGTGCATTAGATTCTGCCCTGTTAACAGGACGAGGAAGACTAAGGCCGTAGACCTAAGCGAGGATAAAACCCACTCGATCATCTTCGAGGACAAGTGCATTGGATGCGGCATATGTGTTAAGAAATGCCCGTACAACGCCATATCAGTCGTCAACGTGCCCGACGAGCTCGAGAAGCAACTGGTTCACCGCTACGGGGAAAACATGTTCAAGCTATACGGTCTCCCCGTCCCCAAGACGGGGGGAATACTCGGGATAATCGGGAAGAACGGAGCCGGGAAGACAACGAGCATCAAGATATTATCAGGGCAACTGAAGCCCAATCTCGGAAACTACGCGAGCGAGCCCGACTGGGACAGCGTGATAAAAGCCTTCAAGGGCACGGAGCTACAAACCTACTTCTCACGCCTAGCGAGCAACTCGTTGAAGAGCGTTGTAAAACCCCAGTATATCGAAGCGGTGAGAAGGGTTGTGAAGGGGAGCGTTAAAGACCTTTTAACGAGGGCTGATGAAAGAGGATTGTTAAACGAAGTTGTTGAAAAATTGAACTTGAAGAGCCTTCTCGACCGCCAGGTCTCGGAGCTGAGCGGGGGAGAGCTACAGAAGTTCCTCGTGGCCGCAGTCCTGTTGAAGAACGCCGACGCATACTTCTTCGACGAGCCCTGCAGCTACCTCGACGTGAGAGAGAGGATTAGGGTTGCAGACGCTATAAGAGAGTTCACCGATGCATCAAGGAACTACGTGGTCGTGGTCGAGCACGACCTCATGATACTTGACTACATAAGCGACAACGTCGTAGTCGTGTACGGTGAGCCGGGGGTCTACGGGATAGCGTCGAAGCCCTACGGGGTTAGAGCCGGCATAAACCACTATTTAAACGGGTACCTCCCAGCCGAGAACATGCGGATACGGCCGGAAGCCGTGAGGTTCAGAATACAGGTGGCTGAGAAGCGCTTCGAGGAGTCCGAATACCCTGTCCTCAAATGGGAGAGGATGATCTTTCAATACCCTTCCTCGGGGTTCAAGCTCGTTGTGGAGGAGGGGGAAGCCTACCCGGGCGAGGTTCTCGGGATTCTCGGGCCCAACGGCGTTGGAAAGTCGACTTTCATCAAGCTTTTAAGCGGCGAGCTGAAACCTGTTGAAGGAGAAGTCCTGATATCAGCCGGCAAGGTAAGCGTTAAACCCCAAGAGCTCTCGCCGAGGATTTTCGCCGAGGAAACAGTGTCCCAAGCCCTCAGGAATGCCTCCAGCGAAGCCGTGAACCCGGCTTCATGGCTGTACAACGAGCTGATCAGGAAGCTGAGGCTAAATAGAATGCTCGACAGGAGGATCGAAGAGCTCAGCGGCGGGGAACTCCAGAAGCTCGCCGTGGCAACCTCCCTGGCAAGGGAGGCAGACCTCTACCTCCTCGACGAGCCCTCGGCATACCTGGACGTCGAGGAGAGGATAATCATTGCGAAAGTCATAAGGAAGATCATCGAAGAGAAAAGGAAGACTGCAATAGTCGTGGAGCACGACCTCATGCTTCAAAACTACATCAGCGATAAAATGATAGTTTTCACTGGAAGACCCTCTGTTGAGGGGTTCGCTAGCAAGACGCTAGGGATTAGGGAGGGATTCAACACTTTGTTGATGAATCTTTCAATAACCGTTAGAAAAGACAGCGAGACGGGCCGCCCTAGAATAAACAAGCCGGGATCCGTGTTGGACCGCGAGCAGAAATCCAGGGGCGAGTACTACGTTCCCGATTGACGATTTAAATATTTATTTAAAATAATTTAAAAAGATTGTAAATTCACGTTTATTAATCCTTTAACCAATACTTTAAAACGGTGTAATCATGGGAGATAAAATCACCTTATCCATTATAAAAGCAGACGTTGGAAGCGTTGCTGGACACCACATGCCTCACCCCGATCAATTGGCCGCCGCCACCAAGGTCCTCGCTGAAGCCAAGCAGAAGGACGTGATAATCGACTTCTACGTGACGCACGTTGGGGACGACATCCAGTTGATCATGACGCATAAGAAGGGCGTAGACCACCCGGACATACACGGCTTAGCATGGGAGGCTTTCAAGTCCGCCACGAAGGTTGCAAGGGATTTAAAGCTCTACGCCGCCGGGCAGGACCTGCTGAGCGAGGCTTTCTCAGGCAACGTCAGGGGCATGGGTCCCGGCGTCGCCGAGCTCGAAATGGAGGAGAGGGAGGCTGAGCCCGTTATAACTTTCCACGCCGACAAGACCGAGCCCGGAGCCTTCAACATGCCCATCTACAAGATCTTCGCAGACCCCTTCAACACCGCTGGACTAGTCATTGACCCTAAGATGCACGATGGATTCGTGTTCGAAGTATACGATGTGTTCGAGGGGAGGAGCGTCTTGATGAAGACCCCCGAGGAGTCATACGATGTCCTCGCGCTAATCGGCACCCCGGGCAGATACATTGTGAGGAGAGTTTACAGGAAGTCGGACAACCTGCTAGCCGCCGTGGTGAGCGTTGAAAGGCTCAACCTCACCGCTGGAAGATACGTCGGCAAGGACGACCCCGTAGCCATTGTCCGAGCGCAACACGGCCTCCCCGCCGTCGGAGAAGTCCTCGAGCCCTTCAGCTTCCCGCACCTCGTAGCAGGGTGGATGAGGGGTTCGCATCACGGTCCGTTAATGCCTGTTCCAATGAGGTATGCCAAGGTGACGAGGTTTGACGGACCCCCGAGATTGATCGCCCTCGGATGGAACATCTCCCGCGGCAGGCTGATAGGTCCGGTAGACTTGTTCGACGACGTAGCCTTCGACGAGACCAGGAGGCTCGCGGAGACGATAGCCGAGTACATGAGGAGGCACGGTCCCTTCATGCCTCACAGGCTTGGACCAGAGGAAATGGAGTACACAACCCTGCCCTCAGTCCTCGAGAAGCTGAAGGATAGGTTCGTGAAGACTGAGGAGGCTAAAGTAGTTAAGAAGCACAGCGACCTGCTCTCAGGCTAGTTTTTCAAAACCGTAAACCCGTATCCAATACCTCGTCGAGGGTGTCTTGATTGAAGCCTATAATAGCGGTGAACTACAAGGCGTATCACCCGCACAGCTTCGGCGAGAACGCCCTGAGGATAGCCAGGGACGCTAGGAGAGTGTGGGAGGAGACGGGCGTTGAAGTAGTCCTCGCGCCCCCGTTCACCGAGATCTACAGGGTGTTGGAGGAGGTCGAGGGCTCCGGCGTGAAGGTGTTTGCTCAGCACGCGGACCCGGTTGAACCCGGTGCTACAACCGGCTACATCCCCCTGGAGGGGTTGAAGGAGGCGGGGGTTCACGGAGTGATATTGAACCACAGCGAGCACAGGTTGAAGATAGCCGACATAAACATGCTAGTGAACAAGGCTAGGAGGCTCGGGTTGAAGACGCTGGCATGCGCGGACGTCCCCGAGACCGGCGCCGCGATAGCGTTGCTGAAGCCCGATATGATCGCCGTGGAGCCCCCTGAGCTGATAGGGACCGGCGTCAGCGTCAGCAAGGCGAAGCCCGAGGTCATAACCAACAGCGTCTCCCTGATAAGGAGCGTTAACAAGGAAGTACTAGTATTAACGGGCGCGGGGATATCGACCGGGGACGACGTCTACCAGGCTATTAAGCTCGGAACCATCGGAGTCCTGGTCGCGTCGGGAATCGTGAAGGCGAAGGACCCCTACAGCGTCATGAAGGATATGGCGTTGAACGCGTTGAAAGCTGTTCAACAATAGCCTCAGGCTTTTTTAACATTTTTATAAACGCCTTCACCCTAAACCATTATAGAGCCGCCGTAGCTCAGCCCGGTGGAGCGCCGGCCTCGTATCGGCCCTCTTCAACCGAGGTCGCTGGACAGCCGGTGGACGCGGGTTCAAATCCCGCCGGCGGCTCTAACTACCTGACCTCCTCCACGATTATCTCGTGAACCCCGGTGCCCGATTTAACATAGGCTTTTACAACGATGTCGCCAATACTGATCAACCCTTTTCTCCTCAGAGAAACATAGAGGGCTTCGACTCCCTTCTCATAGCTCGCGTCGCCCCCCATCTCCTCGAGGCTCACGGGGTTCAACCCGTAGTAGATGGCTAAGGCCTCGGCGATCGTCTTCGAAGAAGACCCGATGTAGACGGGCACGAGGGGCCTGAGCTTCGAGATCAAGGGTGGAACCGTGTTGCCCCTAGTGTAGACGAGGATCTTAGCGTTCAAGCTCTCCGCGAGAAGTAGCAGCCCGTTCGCATACTTCTCAACGAGGGTGTTACCAACCCTCCTATACTTCTCCACGGACGGCTTCTCCTGCCGAGATATCGCTGTCTCAATGATCCTCTTAGCCCATTTCACCGTTTCAACAGGGTATTTGCCGACCGCTGTTTCATTGGTCAGCATGATCGCGTCCACCATGTCGTACACCGAGTTGTAGACGTCCACCACGTCGCTCCTGCTCGGCCTCGGATTGCTCAGCATGGACTCCATGACCTGCGTGGCGACGATGCTCGGCTTCCCGAGCGAGTTGGATGCTGACACGATGTTCTTCTGTATGAGCGGGACCTCCTCCAGCGGGAAGTGAAGCCCTAGGTCGCCCCTCGCCACGAGGACAGCGTCCGAGGACTCGATAATCCCGTTCAGGTTCAAGTACGCGGACCTCGTCTCTATCTTGGCTATGATCCTGAGCGAGTGCTCCCTGGGCTTGAGCAGGCTTCTGACGAGCTCGACATCCCGGGGGGTTCTCACGTAGCTGAGCGCAAGGTATGTCAAGCGGTTGGAGACCGCGTGGTCTAGAATCCTCACATCCTTGTCGCCCAGCATGGGGAGCCCGACCTCCTTGCCCTGGACGACTATTTTCTTGCGGGGCTTGACTACTCCATCGTTCAAGACGATCACGGTTGAAGAATCCTCCTCGACGGAGAGAACCCTGAAGGAGACTTCGCCATCACCATAGAGCACGATGTCCCCGGGCTCGAGAGTTGAGAATAATTCGCGCACTGCTACGGGTATCAACCCCTTCTCAAGGCTCGGGGGCTCGTGCACCAGCCTCAGGGTTTCGCCTTTTTTAACAGCGAACTCCTCGAACTCACCCGACCTCACCTGGGGGCCGGGGAGGTCGCCTATTATGGAGACTGGCTCGCCGAGCTCGCTCGACGCGTCTCTCACCATCTTGACGTAGTTGCTCCAGACCTCCTCGCTTCCGTGGGCATAGTTGATCCTGAAACCGGATACGCCCTCGCGGATCATTCTCCTGATCGTATCGTAATCCCCGCTGCTCGGCCCGATCGTGGCGATGAGCTTGACCCTCGGCTTCAAAGCTCCAAGCACCTTACAAGTACTCCAGCACTTCCCTCAGCTTGGCCCCCTTCCTCGCCCCTAGGGCTTCAGCCTTGGAGGTGGCCTCCGCTACCTCCTTCTCGAGCATCTCCTCCACTGAGCTGACTCCGGGGACCTTGACCGCTACGAGGCCCTTCTTCTCCGCAGCCGATACGTCGAGGAGGCCGCACATTGCGAACCCTGTTCTGCCCGCTATCACGATGAGCGGGGGAGACTGGGGGAGGCTTACTTCGATTCCGAGATACTTTCTCCCGCCTGCCTCGACTTCCTTCACGCGGATGATTTCACGGGACATGGTTTAAACCCCTCTGGAAAACCATATTAGCTCGGCAGGGTATAAACCCATACGGGTGCCGGGTTTGGACGCTTTCCAGATGATTTTAATAGGGTTAGCCTTGATCATAGCTGGTTTCGCAGTCTTAATGTTTTCAGCCGCCCGCGAGGAGCGCGGGGAGGGCAGGGTTGAAGCAGGGGGTTTAGTGATGATAGGGCCCATACCCATCCTCGTAGCCACTTCGAAAAAGATCGGGTTAATCCTACTCCTGGCGACGGCCGTGTTCCTCATAGCCCTGCTAATACTCGCCATAGGGATCCAGCGTTGAAGACCTCCAGCCTAGGCCTCCTACTCATAGTTGCCGGACTCCTCATCACGCTTACAGCGGTGTTGACAGCCGCTTCAGCGCCCGGCTGGAGCGCGGGCTTCGCGGGATGCATAATCATACTGGTAATACCTATATGCTGGGGGATCGGGGGCGAGCAAGTCCTCCCAATCCTAGCAGTGCTCGCGGCAATCCTAGCGGTGATAGCGGCCGTCAATCTTGCATTAGCATATAGGGCCAGGAAACACTTCAAGCCGGATAACCCATCCTAAAAAGCGGGAGAACCTCCGTCGACGCTCGTTCAACCAAGGCCGTCAAGGCTGCAAAGCCGCCCTACCCCTCACCTCGAACACTCGTGGAGCAAGCCATCACGTGCAACTGCATCCACGTCTCCCACATATTTACAAGTAGCAAACCCCAGTGTTCTACCGCCGCAATACCTGAGCCCGCCCCGAAACAGCGGGCGCAGCGAAAAACACCCTCCACCATTAAGGTATGATGCGATTATAGTTCAAACACGCTCCAATTGTTTAACGATTTAACTACCGGAGGAAGTAGGAGAAGGATAATAATTATCTGCCCTTAAAGATATACCATACCAGAAGTTATTACTCTTATACCAGTAATAAAAATAATTTCTATTCCAATGAAGAGGATTTAATATAAACACTATATCAACATATCTTAAATTAGGCTCTCTTTTATCATACATTCCTATTTCTATATCTCTTCTTAATCCATTTGGTGATGAAAGAAACGCGTAACCATTTCCTGGCAGTATAATCGCCTTTCCCTTCAACTCTTCTATTAAATATTGAGGCAAGCCGAAAACTGCTGGTTCATAGCCATGAGCTGTTTGTAAATTATTTCCACTTCCAATATAATGGCCAGAAAAATGAGCTTCAGCAATAAACGGTATTCCAAAAGCTCTGAAATTTCTATTTCCTTGGTTAGATATGTTTATGAATTCACCTACATCCTTTGAGCCATCAGCACAACCTAGACTGTAAGTAAAAAGCCATTTAATTAGATCTCCATATTTCCACCTTTGTATAATGTTGTCTGCTCCATTTTTTGTTGTATCCATAGAAGCAATCCATACGCTTTTTTCCCAAGATCCAGCTCCAGGTACCCACCAATTAAGCATATCATTAACTCCAATCCATTCACTTACTGTATATCTTAAACCATAAACTCCCCTATCTAAAAGCCAATGACCGTAAAAAGTTTTAAAGTCCATGTCATGGAAAGTCCTCATTTCCCACCCTTTTTCCAAATAATCGTTAATAATTTTTGGGTATAACTCTTCCATATCACTAATAAACTGTTTCATAGCCTCTACTCCAGTTATAAGTTCACCATCTCTTTTATAATAATACAATGGCAATTGCCAAAACACAAGATTTGCAATTTTTCTATCTATTTCATTTGGAATCCATTCTTCTTGGATTTTAGAATCATACCAAGGAAATACTGTAATTCTTTGAGTTATATTTCCTGCTTGAGGAGTAGAATACCAATAGTAATTCCATTGTTGAATAATAACATCCCAAGCTTCTTTACTATCTAAGCTATGTTTTTCAGAAAAAGTTAGAATTGGTGGCGACCATTCAATTTCACCTAATATTGCTAATCTATAAAATATGTCCATATAGTTTTGCCTAATTTTCGCATTGAAAGAAAACCAAGTTTCCGGATGATCTAAAACATAAGGAGTTAAACCTAAGTGCCTAGCCATTATCCAAACTTCTCCAGGAATATTTGGATCTTTAAAGATCTCTACGCTCCTGTTGAGATTATCTCTCACTATTATCGGGTTGAAGTCTAATAGCTTGCTAGCGTTCATGGTTTCAATCGCGTTGATGAGCAGTTTGAGGTTGTCGAGCTCCTCCGGCGCGTCGAGGGTTTTAACTGCTAATGCATAGTTGACTATGGTGAACAGGGTCTCCTGGGATGGCCGCTTATCCACTAGTTCCAGCCTCAGAGAGAGGTTGAAGGCATAGTCTACATGAGCGATTACCTGGGCGTGGGAGGCTAGTTTTTCAAAGAAATCTATGGATTTGAGCGCTTCAACAAGCTCGTCTACCTCCACGACCCCGTCTCCAGCATACTCTAGTAGGTGTTGCCCCAGGCATTCCGCCCCCTGGTCGATGAGCGTTTTAACCTTGATCAGGATATTATTGTATACATGCTCGTTCTCATCCATTACCCCATCCCCGTCCAGCGGCTTCCCATACTTCAACGCGAAGTCCGCGTCGCCTGTCTTCTCGTACAGGTAGAGAGTGTTCGGCCCGGCCCCCGGCAACGGGGGCGTGGTTGTCGTGTTCACAATGCTTCCACGACTTGCGTAGAGGTCGTAGACGTAGAGGCAGAATCCTGTGATGATCAACGTGGCCGCCGCGGTGATGAGGACTAGGGTGACGGGGCTTTTCAACAATGTATTCCGGCCTGAAGCGTGACTCAAGAGCATCAAGCCATTAAATACTTTTCGCAGAAATCCTTAATATGTTTAACCCTCCAGGATCGCTTAATACTGGCCGGCCCCCGAGCACGTGATCCCCGCGTCCGCATAAGTAGATATGCCGGCCGCCCGGTTGCTAGAAGCTAAACCCCAGGGGCCCCTTAACCAGCTTGAATCGTAACATGTGAGGACAAGACCCCCGATCCCAGCTCAGGGCGGCTGCGAGGCCTCGCGGACCTCACGGCCACCCTGACGTGGCCGGCTTAACTTCCGGGTTCGATACGAGACCGGGTGTTGCCCGGCCACTATGGCCGGGTCGGGGGTCCTAGTCAATCAATAGGTTTACTGGGCTTTTAAAACTTTCTCCTTCTCAACCGAGTATATTCCCTCTACTCTCAGCTCTCCGCCGCACTTGGGGCACTTGTCCTTGGCTAACCCTATGAAGTCCCCGGGCTCGAACTCCCTTTCCACCTGGAGCCCGCACTTAGCGCACTTCAGGAGCTCTCTCGTAACGTACTCCTTCTTCTTGGGCTTCCTCATGAAGGTGTCGAGGATGAGGTATGCTATTAGTAGAATCGTTATCGCTATGAGGAACAAGCTGTACGCGTCGACTCCATCAGGCATTAACCGGGCACCCCCATCGTGTTGCCTATTCCGGCCACTATTACCGTGGCCTTCGGCTTCGTCTCCTCCTCTATGATCTTGTCGACATACTTGTGAGCCTTATAGCATGCTTCGAAAATCTCCTTGCGCATCACGGTTATAGCTTCCCTTAAATCCATCTTTATAACGAGGGCCCTCAGCGGGATATTGTACTTGGAGGCCGCCCTCTCAATGGCTATCTTCTCGGGGCCCGGGTCACCTATGGCTGCTCCAACGCCCTCGGCGATCGAGCCCGTCTCCTCGCCCTCGAGCTTCAAGGCGGCGTCAATGGTTACTATCAAGTCAACGCTCCCCTTCAAATCCTCCACAAGCTTGTTCAAGACTGCACCGGGGTGTCCGACATTGCTACCAGGCCCCTCAGCCTTGACCACGAAGACCCTCCTATCCTTGTAGTAGAGCTCTATGATGCTGGTCTCATCGATAACCTTTCTCGAAACCACCTGCCCGTTCTCGATCAACCTGTGAACGGTTAAGGGGCCGGCTGCATCGCCGATCGGCTTACCCGTGGTGAAGGCGTCCAGGGCTTCGTGGTAAGTGTTGACGATCTTCATGATCATCGGCATCTGAAACTGTAGCTGCATTATGAGGATCCAGTTGTTCTCCCTCTCGCCGGTAAGCAGGTAGTGCCTCACGATCTTGTAGATGGTGTTCAAGGCGCCCACTATCGACAAGCTAGACTCGATCAGCGTCTTCTCATACCTGCCGACGTGCGGAATAGTTGACTCAACCATCTTCTTAACGGACTCGTCGGTCGTCCTCACCAAGTGGTCGAGCCTCTTGATTATGTCCGTGGGCTCGAGCGACACGGGCTCTATGGTGAAGAACTCTACAACCCTGTTGATCAACACGTCGGGGGCTGAAACCCCCAGGTTCCTCAGCATGTTGGCTATGCGACGCCTATCCTCCTCGACCAGGGACATTATCACGTTGAGCTTCGTCTTGATGTCCAGGATCCAGATCCTGGTTTGAATCTTCTGGTTTAAACCAGTAATTATGAGGAAGAAGAAGACGAGCCAAATCAACTGCATGATTAGGGATGCCGAATCTCCATCCATACTTTCCCACTCTACCTGCTTCTCAATCTCTAGAAGTTAAATAGTCATTTAAAAACATATGCAAAAACCTAGAGAGTAGTCACTACTACCTCCTTCTCGAGGACGATGAAAGTGTGCTCGAACTGTGCTACAAGCCCCTTCTCCCTCTCAACGAGAACAGGGTAGGAGATGAGGAGGTTGTTCCTCTCCATCACGGCTAGAGCGTTCCTCAAGCCCTCGAGGGAGGAGGCCAGCCGAGAATACCATCTCTCGGTGAACGGCAGGGTCCTCCTCTCCCCGTAGATGTCGTCGTAGATTCTCGAGAAGACGGGCGGTAGCCTAGCCCTGCGCCCCTGCTTCAAGGCGTAAATAGTCTTCAAGCTTAAATCCCTCACTAATCCCGCCCCGTTGGTCGCAAAGGGCTCGACGGCGTAGACTCCCTGCTCCAGCTTGAACCTTGCGAGAAAGTCGTGGTAGTTTGGAATGCTGAGTCCCGCGTGAATAGTGTAGGCTGATATGCTGTGACCGCTCAGGTTCCTGATAGGCTTGAAGCCGTAGCCCTTAATAGTCTCCTCGACGACCCTGCCGATCTCCGATGCCCTAACACCGGGCTTGAATACTTCCACTACTCTTTCAAGAGCCCTGCGGGCCGATTCAACCAGGCCCTCGGCGACGGGGTTGAAGCACAGCGTGGTAGCAGTGTCAGCTATGTGTCCGTCCACGTGGACCCCAATGTCTATCTTAACCACGGAGTTATCCGGTATTATCGAAGCATCACCGGGCAGCGGGGTGTAGTGCGCAGCTACCTCGTTTATCCCGATGTTGATCGGGAAGGCGGGGGAACCCCCTAGTTCCCTTATCCTGTTCTCCAAGTGCTCTGCAACATCTATCAACCTAGCGCCCGGCTTAACAACCCGCGCCGCCTCCTCCCTAACCCTCCTAGCTATCTCGCCCGCCTTCAAAAGCTTCCTCAACTCTTCATCCGAGACCACTGGAAACCCCTCCCGCTATGAGATAAAGATTTTTCCAAGTATTAAACAATAAGATAACATGGTGTGTTGAATGGGGTTCATCAAATACCTCGGCCACAGCTTCTTCGAAGTAATCCTAACAGGCCTCGACGACAAAGAGAAGACCATCCTCATAGATCCTTGGGTTGAAAACCCGCTGAGCCCGGTTAAAACATCCCACTACGCTGAGAGAAGAGTAGACTACATAGTAGTGACCCACGACCACGGAGACCACTTGGGAAACGCTATAGAAATAGCCAAGCACACCGGAGCCCCAGTTGTCGGAGTATACGAGATAAGCTTGTTCGCGCAGGAGCAAGGAGTTAGAGCGGTGGGAGGCAACATCGGCGGCCCCCTCGCCATCCCGGATGTTGAAGTGGTCTTAACTCCAGCGCTTCACAGCAGCAACCGGGGGGTTCCAGTCGGGGTCGTGGTCAGGGGCCGCGATCTGGCCGTCTACCACGCAGGGGACACCGGCTTGTTCAGCGAGATGGAGCTCATAGGAGAACTCTACGCCCCCGACATCGCGCTCCTACCAATAGGCGGGCACTTCACAATGGGGGTTAGGGAGGCAGCTAAAGCCGTGGAGCTGTTGAAGCCCAAGTACGTTATCCCAATGCACTATAACACGTTCCCGCTGATAAAAGCTGACCCGCTCGCCTTCAAGCAACTCGTGGAGTCGAGGACTCAGTCCAAGGTAGTCGTCTTGAAGCCGGGCGAGGTGTTCCCGTACCCGTAAGGATTAATTTGGTTTTTAAACAAATATGACTACGACAGCCCCGCTCCCACCTTTAAGAGCCCGTGGAAGCCGAGCCGCGCGGCCTCGATGACCACGGGTGTTAGGGGTGGGGGACACTGTTCCAGAACTTATTAATTAATCTCCCGGATAATAGAGGATTTGAAGAAGGAGGAGAGGGTTGTCCTTGAGCCTCGAGGATAGGTACAGGCTTGTGACCCGGAACCTTGCCGAGGTAGTCACTGAGGATGAGTTGAAGAAAGTCCTCGCGGAGAAGGAGAAGCCCAGGGCTTACCTCGGGTTCGAGCCCAGCGGGCTGGTGCACGTTGGATGGCTTGTCTGGATGTTCAAAGTCAGGGACCTGGTTGAAGCGGGAGTGGACTTCTACCTGCTGGAAGCCACTTGGCACGCTTACATCAACGATAAGCTCGGCGGGAGCCTCGAGCTGATCAGAAAGGCTGCGCGCTACACCAGAGTCGTCCTGGAGGCCATCGGGGTGCCGCCCGGCAGGGTTAAGTTCGTGGACGCCGAGGACTTGGCAAGCGATAAGGATTACTGGGCCCTCCTGCTTAAGTCAGCCAAGCAGGTCAGCCTCGCCCGGGTGAAAAGAGCGCTGACCATAATGGGGAGGAGGGTTGAAGAAGGCGAGACCGATTTCTCCAAGCTCGTATACCCGTTGATGCAGGTTACCGACATATTCTACCTCGACCTAGACATCGCGATGGGGGGAACGGATCAGAGGAAGGCCCACATGCTCGCGAGGGATGTCGCCGAGAAGCTGGGGCTGAGGAAGCCCGTGGCGATCCACACTCCAATAATTACGGGACTCCAGGGGCCCGGGAGGATGGAAGCAGGCATTGAAGCCGATGAAATAGCTGCTCAAGCAAAGATGAGCAAGAGCAAGCCTGAGACGGCCGTGTTCGTCCACGAGGAGCCGGAGTCGGTTGAATCCAAGATCATGAAGGCGTACTGCCCGCCTAGGGCGGCCGAGCTCAACCCTGTCTTAGAGATAAACAAGTACCTCTTATTCCAGCAGCCCGGTTTCAAACTAGTGGTCGAGCGGCCCGAGAAGTACGGTGGAACATTGATAATCGAGGAGTACAGCGTTCTCGAGAAACTCTACAGCGAGGGAAAACTCCATCCACTGGATTTGAAGAAGGCTACTGCCTCAGCTCTCAACAAGCTCCTCGACAATATTAGGGCGAGGATTTACAGCGACCCCGACGCCAGGAGCCTCCTCGAGGAGTTGAAGACGGCTAGGATTACCCGGTAGCTCCTCCTATCCACATTTAAAACCCCTGTGTAGTTATAAATCAGTCTTAGAGGGCCGGTAGCTCAGCCTGGAAGAGCGCCGCCCTTGCATGGCCTTAAGGGGCGGAACCGAGGTCGGAGAGAGGCGGAGGACCCGGGTTCAAATCCCGGCCGGTCCACTCTCCCTCAACGATGAATCCTTGGGAAGAACCGTTTAAACCGGGTTTGAGGAAAAAAAGCTTATGGTTAAGCATCCTCAACTGGACGGGGACTTTATCCTCTCCTCCACAATGATCATGGTAACCGTTGTCCTTATATCAGGGAGCCTCCTGACGTGATTCGTAACTATCTCCCTTATCTTCTCCAATGCATCGGCCTCAATCTTGACGACTACGTCGTAAGTACCATATACTACGTAGGCCTCCTTGACCTCCGGGATCTTGTATAGTTCGTCTAAAACCTTGGACTCGGCGCCGATCTCGGTCTGTATCAATACTATTGCGGCTGACTTCGCCATTCACTCCACCATGTTAGTATTTGACGACTCCAAGTAATAAATATTTCTAATGAGATTAAAACCATTAATATGGGATTAAGAGCGAGGAGGACGGGAGACATTAGGATTTACACTATAATATATTATGAAGACGACCCGGTTAAAAACACAGCTTTGAAAATGGTTAAAGCAGGGCTGGCCAAGCCGGTGGACCCGAGGACCGTTAAGCCAGGGTTAATCGTCCTCAACCCCTTCAGCAAGGACTACCTCGGACCCTGGCACAGGAGCATCGTCGAGGAAAGGGGGGTACTAGTCGTCGACGCTAGCTGGAAGATCCTCGGCCCCGAGAAGTTTAAGAGAGTGAAGGGCCTGCACTTGAAGCTGCCGCCGCTGCTCCCGGGAAACCCCGTGAACTACGGAAAGCCGTGCATCCTGTCCAGCGTGGAAGCCGTTGCCGCAGCCGCCTACATAACCGGCTTCGCGGAAACATACAGGGGGCTTCTGGGATTGTTCAAGTGGATGGGGACGTTCCACGACCTCAACGCTGAACTCCTCGGCTCTTACTCGAGAGCATCGAGCGCCAGCGAGCTAGAAAGCATCGTGAGAGAATACTGGGGTGAAAACCCTCCCTGCTAGAGGGGCCGGGACATAACCCGCGTTCTGTAAACCCGTATTCGTCTAAGCGGCCTCCACCGGTCGCGTGGCCCTCACACCGGATCCAGGCCTTGCACCGTGCGGGGCGGCCGTTTCAACGCGTCCGCAGCCGTCCTCAGCGGTTTAAAACCCCCGTCGCCGGGGGCCTAGCCGCATCAGAGCCATCCAGCCGCGGCCGTATCGTTTCTGTGCCGTTGCCACGGGGACTGCCCGTGCCCCTTACGGGGCCGCACTGCCACGGGGTGCGCGGAGTTTCCTCACCCCCCGGAGGGAGGCGTGAACGGGGTCCCGGCCCCCATGTAATATTAGTATAGACGCCCTCTTAACCCCCATGCTGAACTGGGGGGTTTAACGGCTCGGTTTCACCTCGAACAGGTGGAGGGCCTGGACCGAACCCCCAGAGATAACCCCCCAGTTCCACCCAAATATTTCAACTCTATCCCCTGGAGAAGCCGGGTTAAACCCCCACACCCCTTTGCTTCAACTCTAAAAAGCTAATTTGAGAATAACTGGTTAATATCAATTGAAAAATATAGTTTGTATAATGAAGATTAATTTTCCGAACTATTATTTTCTAATTTCTTACTATTGAAAAAAATGTTGAATTGTTGGAAGCGCTGTCCTGGAGGTGAATTGGAGGGGTGGGGGTTTGAATGATGTTTATCTCAGCGATAACCCCCCGGTTCCACCCTTCGGTTTCAAATGAATCGCCTAGACTCTCCCTGCGAGAGTAATATTTAATAGCGGTAGCTCATTTCAATGTTTATGGTGGGTGAAGTGGAAGAAGCCAGGTTGATCAACGTAGGCGGTAAACCCGTTGAAGACTACGTGTTCGAGGCGATCCTCGTGTTCCAGGAGGGGAGTAATCAAGTAGTGTTGAAGGGGAGCGGCGTCTTCATAAGTAAGGCCGTCGACGTCTACAACGCGCTGACTTCGAGGCTCGGGGATAGTGTTGAACTGGTTAAAGTCGAGATAGGGAGCGATAGGTTCAAGGGAAGGTTCAAATCGTACATCGCCATAACCGTCAGAAAGAAATACTGATCGTCTCCGGCTTCACAAGCTTCTTCTCGCTTAACGCTCGCATTAAATCCAATATGACTTCGGCGGCGTCAAGCCTGCCAGCTGAAATCTCATCTATCATCTCTTCCATTCTCCGAGTCAACTCCACCGAGGTTAGCCCCGGGTAGTTCGTGGAAACATACTTGTAGACTTCAACCCCGGTCTTAGTTGGTATCAGCTTAAACTTCTTCTTCGACTTTAAGACGTACCCGTGCCTTACGATGCTGGAGATGATTTTCGAATAAGTACTGGGCCTACCTATTCCAACCTTCTTCATTAGAGTGACCAGATCTCCCTCTGAGAATAAGGGCGTCCTACTCGACATTGACGACTTGAATTCCCTCACTCCCACCGCTGCTTCTTCGATGCCGGCTAGACTTTCATGGATCCTCACGCCTGCTACCTTGTTGAAACCATCCTCGATGATCCTGGTATAGGCTTCGAAAACGCCTAGCTTAGAGTCTCCTACCCACAAGCTGAAGCTCGCTTTAACGGCCTTGAAGGGCTTCATTTGGCTGGTTATGAATCGCTTGAAAATCATGTCGTAAACGCTGTAGTGTAAGCCGGTTAAGGGTATGGTTAGAGGTATCAAGCCCTCGGTGAACGCCTTCATCAAGTCGTCGGAGTCAAAGGGGTATACCGGGCGAATTGCTTCGTGAGCGCCAGGCTCCCCCCAGTGGCTCGGGCTGGAGAGGTCTCTCAACCCCTTGGACGAGAGATATTTCAGAGCTATCGAGATGCCTGCCGCGCTTATGTATCTTGAATCAGTCCTGTGATAAGTTATCAAGCCTGCTTCGAACAAGTCTTGAGCAATCTTCATGGCCAAGTTTACGGGTAACCCCCTTCTCGCAGCGTCCGCGAGGAATTCATCCGTCGTGTAGGGTGGCTTCGGCGAGACCTCGACGACCTCCTCGGCCTCCTTCCTCAAGATTATCCTATCCGCCGCCTTGGCCTTCTCTGCCAGGCCTGAGCCTGGATCGATGCATGTTGAATACTTAATTGACAAGGGCTCATCCAGCAGAAGCTCTATCCTCCTGCACTTGCTCCTCCCGTATTCAACGTATCTGTCGATGATCATGCCGAGCACGGGGGTTTGAACCCTCCCCGCGCCGAGATGCCTCTTACCGAACCTGGCCCACAGGTCTTGGCTGAGGCTGAAGCCCACGAGCCTGTCCAAGCTCCTACGGTAGATCTCCGCGAGGACTCTGTTCTTATCGATGCTTCTCTTCTTTTCGAGGGCCCGGGCGAACTCCTGGGGAGTTATCTCGTGGAGCTCGATCCTCCACACGTTCTTGTTAACCGGCGATACCGCCAGGTACACGTCGTAAGCAATTTTCTCACCCTCGATATCAGGGTCCGAGGCGATCAATACCTCGTCTACTTCGTTGGCCAGTTTCCTCAGGGCGTTCACAACGCTCCTCTGGTCGGAGAAGACCAGGCTCCCGCACCTGGGGCACATCGACTCGTGTGTGAACTGTGTTCCACACACTCTGCACCTCTTGATAGTATCGTACACGGGCGTGATCGAGCCGGCGTCGACGATTATTCCATAATTATCAACCGTGGGGTCGGTGGTTAGATCGTACAAGTGGCCCCTAGTCGCAGATATGTTTAAATCAACGATCTCGTCGCCGAGCTTGACCGGTATCTCATAAATGTTTAGATCCCCGATCCTCCTTGAAACCGCTTTCCCGAAGAACCTGGCGATCGTTTTAGCCTTAGTTGGGGATTCAACTACTACGAGCACGCTCCTGTACTTTATGGACCACTCACCCCTCCCGCTTCTCGTTGAATCGATCAACTCCTTCTCCCTGGAGGGGTCGATCCCGCTGAGCTCTTTGAAGCCGATGTCCCTGTTGATCATTTTCAGCTTCAGCTCTAGACCCTTCACCAGGTTGATGAGCGAGGGGTCTTCAACGATCACTGATAAGCCGTGCGTCATGCGTCCGTTGAAAAGCCTGCTTACTCTACCGCTCGCCTGAATGTAGGTCATGGCGTCCGGGATTATCGCGACATAGTTCTTCTGGCTCCTCAGTAAAGTAATGGATCCAACCTCCAAGACCCCGACTCTGTCGAGATGCCTCCTAAGCTCCTCCAGAGCTTCAGCGTAGATCGCTTTAAGCTCGATGTACTTGTTGTAGAGCTTCTCAAAACCTCTAATAGCATCTTCAGGTATCCTCCCGTTCAACACGTTCTTCAAAAGCCTCGTCTCACCGGGACTTAAGAAGTAGACCAGCCGCCTAACGCTGAACGCCTTCTCTCTGTGAGCTTTCACACCGGTTTTCTCAGCCAGCTCAATAAGGACTCTGGCAAGCATGTTGGGGTTTGAAAGGAATGATTCCAGGTCAACGGTGAAGACGGGTGTTCCAAGGAATACAACGTACCTTATGCTCTGGGGAGCGTCGATCCCCCTGACGCTGGATCCGTAGTAGCTCGCGCTCCCTAATAGAATATCGACCTGCTTGCTGACTAGCTTCAAAACCCCCTGGGGAGTAGCCTCGGCTGTCTTAAAGCCTTTCCCCTCGAGGATTTTCCTCAAGTCTTCGGAAGCCTTCACGAGCATCTGCTTGAAGGGATGCCTTGGGGAGGTGTAAATAATCCCCCCAGGCCCCAGCTTCTCGATAACTCCCGCAAGCTCTTGAGCGATGTTTTCAAATCTCTCCGCAACGTAGGAGTCTGAGACGTCCCTTCCGTAGATGGTAATCCCCGATACATCCACGTGGAGCAGGTCCTTGAGCACTCTCCCCATCAAGCCCTTGATCCTACCGGTGGCTGAAGCGACTACTAGTTGCCTCCGCTTCATCTTCTTAACGGCTGTCTCGATCTGCAAGTCAAGATTCAAGTACTCCTTGATGTAGTTTGAATAGGACTCCTCGTTGTTTAAGCTCTTGTTGACCAGGATCTTCCAGAGAAGCTGATGCCTCTTCTTCGCCAGCTCAACGACCCCCTCGGTGAAGCCCAGCAGGAATAAGAGCCTTAGAATGTTCTTCTCGCTCCTCAGCAAGCTGTCGACATCATCCACGATTACGACGTCGTATTCATGCCTCCTCAATAATTCGAAATACCTGCCTAGGAAGCTGTTCGTTATCACTAGTATCTTGAACTCCCCTCTAGATATCAGCTCCATCGACTCCGCCTTCTTCTTCTTCGAAAGCCCTGAGTCATAGAACACTATTCCCCGGGTTCCCCCCGCGTTCTCCACGATCCTCAAGTATATCTGCTTTCCGAGAGCCCGCGTAGGAGTAACGTAGAGTACTCTCTTCCCCCTCGTACTAGCGAACACGGCGTAGGCTACGAGGAGGGTTGTCTTACCCATTCCTGTAGGAGCTATCAGGACAGTGTTCTCCCCTGATAGTATTCTTTTAACCCAGGTCTTCTGGGCCCCCCATGGAGTAAGCCCCCTAGTCACCGTCTTGAAGAAGGCTTCGAAATCCCTTGCTTCATCCTCCATTATCTTGCTAAGGGAGAAGATGTTGAGGGAATCGTTTAAACCACTACTGCATTTTCCACATCTCCCATTCTCTTCTAAATCCCTCGAGGTAGCGTCTCCGCCGCAAATAGGGCATGAGTTCTTGTACAATGGGTTTAAAGCAGGCGTCAATCTTCATCCTCAGTAAACGAATGCTCAATGCGGGAATGTTTTAAAAGGAGGGGTCATGTATTACCGGGATGGAAAGGTTTTTATAGTAGCAGAGTAATCATTACTTAATCCAGTATAAACAAACCCATAGGGTGTGAAGTATGGCGCAACCACAGAGTGCAAACACAGTCTTAGTTGGAAAGAAACCCGTTATGAACTACGTGATAGCTGTATTAACCCTGGTACACCAGGGAGTAAAAGAAGTATACATCAAGGCCCGGGGAAGAGCCATCAGCAAAGCCGTTGACACCGTTGAAATAATCAGGAACAGGTTCCTACCGGGCAAGGTCGAGGTCGAGGACATCAAGATCGGCAGCCAAACCGTCACCAACCCGCAGGGCAAGGAGACCAGAGTCAGCATCATCGAGGTCAAATTGAAGGTTAAGGAGTAAACGGGTTTAAACGCTAAACAGTGTTTTTCTAGAAATATTTCATCAAATCATTCATTACAAACCACCTCCTAATGGTAAAGAGTGATGCCCAGGGTTTTCAAGAACTCCGTACTCATAGAGCCTTTCAGCCTCGACTACGGGGGTTTCACATCCTTTCTGGATGATCTAGCGGGAAGCGGTATTGGAATCGTCCACGTTGTCCGGCGCCCCGGCTACACGCTGGTCGATCTCCGAGGAGAGGGCGTTCAAATTGCCGTAGCACCTTTCACCGTGATAATTCCCCCGGAGCAAGGGGATGCAGGCGTCCTAGTTGCTGAGAAACACGTTCTGCAGTACTACGTGAACCGGAAGGATTCATGGCTCGACTACTCCACGGTCAGCCCTGCTCACTTGTCAGGCCTGCTGAAGCAGTTCGAGTCGCTCGGGGAGCTGAGGGTTTCCGACTGGAGTGTGAAGGCGTCAGAGGCAAGCATCGAGTGTGAGAGGGTTGCCGCCGCCGACTACATCTACACTAGCTTGGCCGGGCTGGCAGGGCACATCGACTTCTCGGAGTCGAGGATGGTTGGGGAGGTGCGGGGTAAGGGCTTAGCCCGGGGAGGGGTCATCCTCCTGGGCGTGAAGAGCGGAGACTACGTCCCGCTGGTGGAAGCACGCTTCGACGAGAAGATGCTTCTGGCAAAGGTGCCGGGCAAGGAGGCATGCCCCGGCTTCTGGAGAGTGATTCACTGGTTGATAACTGATTTAGCCGCTGGATCCCGTGAGTGAAAAGCATTCTAAGATGCGAAGTCGTCCTCGCCCAGGTCGAGAGCTGACGTCTTCCTCTTCCTGGACTGATACTCCTCAGGGGTTTTCTCGAGGACGATCTCGTAGAGGCGGGCCTCCTCTCCCCCAGGCTTAGGTCTCAGCAGCCTTCCAAGCCTCTGTATGAACTGCCTGCGGGACCCGGTTCCCGACACCATTACTCCAACGTTGGCGTCCGGGATGTCTAATCCCTCATCGCCCACCGTTGTCACCACCAGTATTCCCTTCGGAGAGGCCTTGAACTCCTCCAGTATCCTCTTGCGCTCCAAGGGGGGTACTTCGCCCGTTAGCAAGTAGGCTCCAAGCCTCTTGCTGAGCTCCTCAGCCTGCTCCACGTACTGCGTGAAGACTATTATCTTCCCCCCTTTCTTCAACTCATCCAACGCTATTTCGACGGCCTTGTCTATCTTGGCCTCGGATTTAGCCAGCATCATCCTCATCTGGCTGTGTATTTTCAAAGCCTCCTTCGCCCTAGGGTCCCCCCTCATCGCGTCCTCCAATACCTTCTTGAAATCCCTCCCGTTAGCGAGCTTGAAGTAGAGCCTCCTCAGCGAGTTGTACTGCTCCAGCTCCTCCCCCTTGAGCCTCACCTTCACCGTGTAGACACGGTACCTTGCTAAATACCCCATCACCGAGAGCTCGGCCGGGGTCTTATGGTAGATTATTCCGCCTAGAAGGGGGAAGAGCTCCTCATGCCTCCCGTCCTCCCTGTACGGCGTAGCGGATAAGCCGAGCCTGTACTTCGCTATACTGTGGACCGCTATGTGCTTGAACTTGTCCGCGGGCAGGTGGTGGACTTCGTCGACTATTAGAAGGTCGAAGAGCGGGGAGAGCTCGTTGATAATCCTGAACCCGCTTTGATAAGTAGTAATGGTTATCGGGGCAAGCCTCTTCTCCTCACTATAGATCACGCCGATCATCGATGATGGAATATTAGTCGCCTTGAGAATGGCGTCCCTCCACTGGAACATCTGCTCCCTGGTGAACGTTATCACGAGGCTCCTCCTACCCGTCGAGGCTATAGCCGCGACTCCAATCAGGGTTTTCCCTGAGCCGGTCGGCAGAGCCACTATTCCCTGGTGATTGTTGCTTCTCCACTTGTCGAGGGCTTCGAGCTGGTATTCTCTAAGGGAGATTTTCGACAGCTCAGGCTTCAGGGGGAGGAGCTTGTCCTCTAGGAGCCTCCCCGGGTCCCTGAGCTCGACGCCTAGACTGCTCAGCTTGGAGTGGACGATCGCCAGCTTGTACGGCGGGATCCTGTATACGATGCCCGCGTCGCTTGAAGAGGCTCTCCTCGCCCCGGCTTCGCCCAGGACTGGCCTAACCTTGTTGAAGACGGGCCATGGAACGTGCAGCTTCACATAGCCCGTTACGCTGTCCCACTCGACTAGCGGAGCATATGCTTCAAAAGCCTTCTTCAAATCTTCAATGCTCCCCTCAACCTCTAGTTGATGCTCCTTGATCAACTCTATAACGTCCTGGTAGTCGTAGCCGTTTCGAACCGCTTTCTCGACGTTCAGAGCAAACCTTTTCTCCCCGTTTTCGACGCCGGAGTACTCTGCGATTCTCAGGATCTCTTTGAAAGCATCATCGCTGATCCACCTCCGGGTCTTCAATACTATCATGCCTCATCCTCCTCGTACAACACTACTTCCTCGGGCTCGGGGATCTCTATTGAAGCATTGGCCAAGCCCCCGCTTCTACAGGCCACCCCGTACGCCCCGGGCCAGTACGTCTTCCCAATGAAAAACTCCACTCTGCCTCCACGGCTCCGTATGATCTCCGTGTATTTTAAAAACTGAGCGATCTTCTCGTCCAGAACGGTTTCAGGGGGCATCAATATTGAGAGCCCAACCGGCTCAACCCTGTAGGACTCGTCCACGAGGACCAGCTTCAATAGGAGGCACAGCCTTACGCCCTCGCACTCGCCGCAAACCCTAGCGTAGTCCGCTCCGAGTTCGCGGGCCTGCGACGCGGCATCTCTCAACAAATCCTTGGGAACGCCCATCCTCAACAGCTTCTCATCGATCGAGTACTCTATGATGCTTCACCGCTCCAACACTACTTTCCATCCCGGTCCACGATTATATTTGTTGATAAAAGGAGGAGCGAGCGGGGATTGGTCAACGCGTGGGTTTCTCCTCACCGCTCAGTACTTAAAACCCCGTTCATCCCTGCATGTTTAAATTTTTATATAAGCATTTTAAAAATACTTGCTTAACCATGGTGAAACAATGTTCAGGGTTAAAACAGGCAGGGTGCTTATCGTTAGGAAGCCCAGCGAGAAGGAGATCGAAGACATAGCTGGAAAGCTTATGAAAACGTACTCGCGGAGCAAAGCCGACAGGATGAAGATGAGGCTGATGGCTAACGAGTTGCTGAGGCTTTTGAAGCCGAATCTCTCCTACAAGGACCTCTACGAGCTAACCGGGATCCCCGAGTCGGTACTGTGCAGATACGCCAGGGGCTCCATAATACCCAGTTTCGAGCAGGCGGCAAGCATTCTAGCGAAGATAGCCTTGTCGATAGACATCGGCTTTTTCATCAAGGAGCTTGTTGAAAGGGAGAAGAGCCCGATAATAGACTTGCTCAGGGTTTTGAAGGACCCGTACATAAGCAGGCTCTTGTCGGTGATGCTCCTACTCGAGCTGACCGGTAAGGAGGTAACAAAGATCATAGCTACGGCCGAGGCGGTCCTGCCGGTGGCTTCATTCCTGTCGACGGAGTTCAACGCGCCGGTGATACTTATCAAGCGTAAGAGCTACCCCGGCGTCCAGTACTACAGTACAATGGTTATGAGGAGTCCCAAGGAGATTGAAATGCTCTACCTAGACAGGGATCTCGTGGGGAGGAAGGATAAAGTGCTGGTCATCGCCGACGTGGTTTACTCGGGAAGGACTTTGAGCAGCGTGCTAGACCTGCTCAACAAGTCGAGAGCAGAGATAGTCGACGTGATAGCCATCCTGGGGTTGGGCGAGGCGTGGAAGATGCGCCTCGAGGATCAAGGCGTGAAGGTTTTGACCACGATACCGTTTGCTATTTGATTGGGATTAGTGTGGGATTAGAGATATTATTATAAACGTGCTTAAACAAATTAACAATGAAAGGGGTGGACGATGAAGATCGAAGAATTAGTTAAGGTTGATTCAAAGGGTAGGGTTACAATTCCGATGGCTGTCAGGGAGATCCTGGATATTAGAGAGGGGATGTACCTTCTAATAGTAGCGGATAAGGATAAGAAGGAGCTGAAGCTTCTTCCAATACCAGTCGCAGCCAAGCTGATAAGGGTTAAACTGGTGGTTGAGGACCGCCCGGGCGTGCTGGCCGAGCTCACCAAGTTCCTGGCTCAGCACAACATAGACATCATTTCGACTAGGTGCACAGTGCTGAAGAGGGAGGAGCTCGGAGAGTGCGAGATGATAGTTGACTTGGCTAAGTCCGAGTGGGGGGAGCCAAGCATTGTCGCCGATGAGATGAAGAAGCTGGAGCCTGTTAGAAGCGTTGAAGCAAACTACATGTCGGTTGAATAAGGTTTAACGTACTATGAAGACTGTTAAAGTGGGTTGTTGCGGATTCCCAACAGCCCGGTCGAAATACTATAAGGTTTTTAAAACAGTCGAGCTTCAAAACACGTTCTACGACCTGCCAAGCGTTGAATGGGCCTCCGGCCTCAGGAGGGAAGCGCCGGAGGGGTTTGAGTTCACGGTAAAGGCTTGGCAGGTTATAACGCATCCTTCCTCATCGCCCACGTGGAGGAGGATGAAGAAGAAGCTGGGCGGAGACCCAAGCAACTACGGCTTCCTGAAGCCCAGCAGGGAGAATATTGAAGCGTTGGAGAAGACTATCGAGGTAGCGGAGGCGCTTGGAGCAGTCATCATAGTTTTTCAAACCCCCGGGAGCATGCCTTTCAACGAGGAGGCTGTCAAGTGGGTTGACGAGTTCTTCGAGACCGCTGTCTCGATGACCACTCGGGTGAGGTATGGGTGGGAGCCCCGGGGCGAGTGGGCTAGGGCGCCTATCCTAGGGGAGCTGCTCAGCGAGCACGGAGTTATTCACGTGGTCGACCTGCTGAGAGCTCGCCCAGCGTACAGTAGCGACATCCTGTACACTAGGCTCCACGGGCTGGGGAGGGGCGAGGTGAACTACTCCTACGTCTACACGGACAAGGACCTCGAGGAGCTGTCTCTCCTTCTGCGGAACGCGGAGTTCAGCAAGGCTTACGTGATGTTCAACAATGTGAGGATGCTGGATGATGCATCCAGGTTTAAGCAGTTATCGGCGCGCGTGCTCGGGGGAGCAGTGGAGTAGCGAGCTCGAGGCTTAACGATCAAGCCGGGAACGATTCTCCCCGGCAGTATGAGTCAGCCAGGGTTCGACGTTCTTCATCACGGATGCTCGAAATGGATAGGGCGTTCATCACTTCAAACTACTCAATGTCTTAACGATATTTAATACCTTGCCCATCGAGTCCTGCAACCCCTCGGGCTCGACGCACAGCTTTAAAACGCTTCTCGGGATGCTTGAAGGGTCTGAAGGAGGGCTCCTGGCGTTGACTACTCGAAGGCTCACTCGATTCTTCCCGCCGCAGTAAACGTGGAGTACGGTTTCACCTACTTTTTCGAAGCAGGCCTTCCTGTTGGGGCAGGGGCATTGTGCTTCGATCACCAGCCAGTACTCGAGGCACGCGGCCCTCCATGAACGAGCGGATTCCAGCGCGCCTCTAACGTCGGCGGCGATATCATCCGGGCTCACGGACTCGTATGTTTTGAAAGCGTTTATCGTCGACGGGGGAGTCAGCCTTGTCTTGAAGCCCTTCTCCCTGAGCATTCTCTCGGTTCTCGAAACCCATCCTGGCTGGACGTCTATGATCATGCTGAGGAACAGCTTGCTGCTTCTCAAGCCCGCTCACCACTAATTCATTACTAGGCGGCCGGCTTATATTCTGGCTAATGATCGGTGTCCAGCAGGCATTAAGGGAGCTCAGCCGGGGATAACTTCGTCACTGATCCGCGCTCTTTTCTTCTTCATCGCTGAAGCAGGGCGTAAGTGTAGTGGTCTTCAGAAACACGGACCTTCTTCACGGATCCGTTATGTGGCGATTCATCATCACATTACTCACTATTTATTAGGCTGGTTAATATAATTCATAAGGAGCCAAAATCAGGCATGGCTAACGGTGCTCCGAGATGATGAGTCAACCACCCCGCAAGACTATGTGGATCATTCAAGCATTATCCATGGTTCTATTCGCGCTGGTTTCAGCGGTAGTGCCTCAGTGGGCTTTCGCCTTCTTCCTAGTCTACTTCATAGTGTTCATGGCCGTAATGTTCAAGCTCACCAGCCGCAGCATGAAGCCGCCTCCGAAGAGCGAGCTCGGGTCGCCGTTGTTCAAGGAGTCCAATCCCATGAACGCTATGATGTACGACAAGTACTTGAACGCAGAGCTGAAGAAGCAGATGTCGATGATGATGTTGAACTTCATGCTCCTCTTCTTCGTATTCATACTCTGGAGCCTCTACCAGGCGTCGATAGGTCCTTTCATAGTGGAGTTCGCCAGCCAGTACACTGAGAACGAGGTCGTCTTGAGGTTCATATACTTCATAGGAATGTACACCTTCTTCTTCGGCGTCATGCAGGGGTTGAGGTATTTGTTGTTCAGGGGGAGCGATATGCAGACATTCCTCTTCGCTAGAATAGGGTTCGAAGTATACAAGAAGGGAGTAATGGTGGACGGGAGGCAGTACGTCGGGTTCACCGAGGACTTGTGCTTCGTTCCCGAGCCCGATAGGAAGTTCGTCGAGCTGAGGAGCCTCAGGAACAAGAGCATGAAGCTCCGACTCTACACTCTTGAAACGGGGAGGCTTGTCGACAGGTTGAAAGAGGCTGGTTTGAGTGAGTGTAAAGCATAAGTGCGTGGTGTGCGGCAGGCCGTTTCCAGCTGGACAGGGAATCGTCTTGAAATACGGTGATCTAACCATCAGCTTCCACAGCTCTAGGTGTGCTTCGCGCTTCTTCAAGGCTCTAATCGAGCGAGTGCCCCCGGAGGAGTTGAAGCCCTACGTTAGAAAGATAGTGGAGGAGTATGAGGACTTTCTCTCGCGAAGGGAGAAGGCCAGGGTTAAGAAACTGTAAGGTATTCCCCGGTCTCGCGTGAAACCGTTTCGCGGAGGTTTTCCCTCGATGAACTTGAGTGGGAGGATCCGAGGCTTCCTGGGGACGAGGAAGGGCAAGATAATCACCTCCCTGCTAATTGTGGTCACCGTTCTAGCAGTGATTCCTATACCCGAAGTGGGAAGCCCCGTCGAGGAATTAGCCTTCCCGAACAGCCGGTTCGCGGAGATAGATGGGTTTAAAGTACACTACATCGAGGAGGGCTCCGGTGACAGGGTCTTCGTCCTCCTCCACGGCTTCGGGGCGAGCGTCTTCTCGTGGAGATGCATAATCGGTAACCTCTCCTCAATGGGCAGGGTCATAGCTTTCGACAGGCCCGGCTTCGGCTTAACCGAGAGGGTGGAGCCGGGGAGGACGCCCTACAACCCCTACACTAGTGAAGGGGTTGTCGAGCTCACCTACAGGCTCCTGTTGAAGCTCAACGTTTCGAGAGCCGTCATCATAGGTCACTCGGCCGGGGGAGGGCTGGCGCTCCTCTTCGCACTGAAGCACCCGGAGATGGTCGACTCAATCATCTTGATCGCTCCGGCGTGGAAGCCGAGGATAAGACAGTGGTATGAGCAATTATTGTACAATATCCCGCTGGCGGACAAGTACGGCCCCCTCCTCGTCAGAGGCTTCGTCGGCCAGCTCGAGCAAATCCTCTACAAGGCCTGGTACAATAAAACACTGCTCACCAGCGACGTGGTCGAGGGTTATAAACACCCATTGAAGGCAAGAAACTGGGATAAAGGGCTCTACTGGATCCTCAAGTACAGCGACTTCCCCGACATCGCGAAATCCCTGGGAAATCTGAGCAAACCGGTCTTCATAATCCACGGGGACAAGGATGAAATAGTCCCGTTGCAATCGAGCATCGAGCTCAGCAATCTAGTCAACTCCACGCTAATAATCATGGAGAACGTTGGACACCTCCCCCACGAAGAATCACCAGAAAAATTCCTCGAGCTTCAACCTCTCACTCTCAACCCCACCTGACTGCTTCGAGAAAACTCCACGCTGTCCTCGATCATTGGTGAGGAGGCTTATGAGAGTTTTATCGGCTCGATTGAGGGATTGATATCTATTCAGAAGTTGGCTATTGAGTTGTATGAATACGGTGGCGACGTATTGAAGAACCAGGGGCTTCTGGATAAGGCTTTGAAAACGCTTAAGGATTACCCGTCTCAAATGGTTTTCGCAATAGTCTTAGGGCTGAGAGCCGTGAATACTGAGGCTGGAGATAAGCGTGGCAAGGTGTTGCTGATAAACGCGTTCAGAATATACGATGCGATAGTGAAGAAAACAGGGGATCCAAGCATCGTAAGAGATGCATACGAGATAATATACTCAATACTTGCTAGGAATAATAGGGTATCGGAATTAGTTCCACTAATTGATTACATAGTTAGTAAACAGCTTGTAGGCGAGGATACCGCGAAAGTATTAAAGGATGCAAGGCAAAAATTGGAGAAAGTAGCTAAGTTAATTGGTGCGGTGAACGAGGCATGAGCAGGGATTCCCTCTGCTTCTTCTTCATAGGTAACGAATGGGTTATATTTCAGAACTTCATGGACCTGGAGGATCCTAAAAGCATCAATGTCAGAGTATTAATAGCCAGAGATGTTGAAAACAATATTGTTGTATCTCCAACATTTGTTTTAATTAGAGGAATAGAGTTCGGTAAAGGAGTAGATCACTATGCTGATGTGTTTAGACAAGTATTCGATAATTTGAGGACGTATAAGGGCATTACTGGAGAGAGTGTGCTGTGCAGGGAGGCTAGAGTGATCACGGATGCCGTGGATGGCGATGGCATAGCCCTAGCATACTATCTAGCCCTAGCTGTTCAAAACATTCTTGGAGCGAAAACCACTCTATACCAGGTAGACTATGAGAATAAGGAGATACGCTCTATAGATATCACTAACATATTCTTGAGCGAAGCCTCGGACTACTTGATGACGATATCCCTCAACGCGTTCACTCGATCAAATGACAAGGGAGTATTCTTGACCACGGTAGGATCTACTCTATACAGATTGATGACGGATGATATAGAGCTTCCCATAAATCTCAAAGTAGGAAATCTAAACGTTCAAGTTAATTATCTAAGAGAACCTGATAGGGTCAAACTCCGCATAGAATTTGATGCGAAAGACAAGCTTGATGATGAGGAAGCCAGAAGGCTTGATGAATTAATCAAAAGAGATGCCGTGTTGGTAAGTAGATATATTAAAAAATATGGTAAAGAAGAGCTTGACTCAGCATTTGTTGAAAAATTAATTAATAAGATACGAGCTTGGTATGATTCTTTAAAAGAAATTGAAGAAATATTTAGCTGAACAGCTCCAGCTTCTCCCTTATTATTTTTAAATTATCTCCGGCTCTAGGGCATGTGTGGGGATGAGAATGGGCTTGTTAGTTCATCCAAATCCTCCAAGCCGAATTGATTGTCGGGAAGGGCTTCGCGCAGTCTTCTTGTGAAAACCCAAGAGTTTATGTGTCACTAATTCGAGAGCGGATTTAACCTTAAACAGCTTCCAGGATGTGAACACCTGTTAACCGGTGCAAAAGGAGTTTGCGACATTTATGCTGAAGTTGGCTTCCAATTCGTCTACTGTTGTAGCAGAACCGGTAGTGGGGAAATTTTTACCACACACGCATTTTCTTGTCGAAAGTTCGTTCAGTATATCTTTTCGAACTCTTCTTCACGCTCACTGTTCCCAGGCGAAAAGCGGAGCAGGCTTGTGATGCCTTTAGCGTTTTTTCTGAGCCTCAATTCATTGTTTTTCCTCAAGATGTGGTTTTAAACCTCGCTTATAGCAAACAGGGGATTCATGTATTCTGCGCCACCGGGTCAAGTGGAGTTCAGATTTTAGAGGGCTTGACTAGCCCAGGTCTTAGCGACCCTAGCGATGTGTTCGACTTGCCTCACTTGTTTGGTCAGGGCTTGGAGCTGGTCCTCTAACTGTGCACACTTTTCTTCAAGGTGTTTGAGCCTCTCCTCCATCTGCCTAAGCTTCTCAGCAGGCTCCTTTTGCGCCTCTAGAACGGCTTGCCTGACCAGCTTCTCAACCGTTTCAACGATTTCCTCGGTATTCTTCAGCGTGTTTCGCGTCCTCTCGCCAGGATGGTTCGTTGCTTGGTGCTCCTCCAAGGGTTTCACTGCATTATATTATGTTTTCTCCAGGGTTTAAAACTTTGAAGCAGTAGCCTGGAGCCGGCTCTAAGACTCTCAGGGCTCCTGAAAACCGTTGCCTAAGGCTCGCCAGCCATGAACTCAGCTACGGTGAACACGTATCACACGCGCAATACGCCTTCCCAGCCCTCGCGAGACTGGTTGACCGTCACTGCCCCCATCTCGAATTCACACCATATTCTTTCACGAGATCATTCGTCGCGACGAATGTCTGGCCCCTGCAGGCTCCTCACAACGAGGTAAAGCATTACAGCGATGAACAAGTTAACAAACGAGTAAAAGACTATATTGAGCAGCTGCTCCTTCGTCATCTCGGGCAGCGTAGCCAGCATGAAGCCGATATACATTGCTCCAATTATCAGGAATAATAAGAGCACTCGCCAACCCTCCTTCAACCCCGTTACAACCACCCCTACTATTTATCAGGGTGACGTGTAGCTTTAGACCTGTATTTCAGGGTCGTTTCACGACTGCTATGGTGCGGCTGGGAAAAGCTGGGGGGTTAGATGCCCTAACACTGCGTATAAAAGCCTGCTACATTTTATTCTCTAGTTAGAGTTTTATTAGGTGTCCCTAACGTTGCTCGGCGGCGAGCTGACTCTCGATGCTGTTGAGGAGGGGAAGGTTGTCAGAGTGCTGGGTTTCGAGGGGAGGGGCGGCTGGGTCTACAGGATGTATCAAATGGGGGTTGTGCCGGGCTCCACCCTCGAGGTTCTCGTGAACAATGGGAGGGGTCCAGTCATACTGAGGGTTATGGGCGTGGAGGTTGCGGTGGGGAGGGGGTTGGCGAGGAGGATAAGAGTAGCCGTCCTCGGGGAGGGTGGGAAGTGGCCGAGATAAGAGTAGCCCTCGTGGGCCAGCCGAATGTCGGGAAGTCAACGCTCTTCAAAGCCTTAACGGGCGGCGAGACGAGGATCGCGAACTGGCCAGGCACCTCGGTGGAAAGGATTGAAGGACTCGTCAAGCATAAGGGATGGGATATCCGCATCGTAGACCTTCCGGGCATATACGGGTTCTCCGCGACGACTTTCGAGGAGAAGCTTTCGCGAGACTACATACTTAGCGGCGAGCCAAACGTGGTCGTGGTCCTCGTGGACGCGTTGATCCCGGAGAGAACCCTCTACCTTGCCGTTGAAACCCTCGAGCTCGCCGGCAACGTTATAATAGCTTTCACAAAGACCGACCTAGCCCACTCCCACGGAGTACACATAAACTACGGGTTGATCCAGAGCAGGCTGAAGGCGCCGGTGGTACCCACCTCTGCGGTCTGCGAGCAGGGTTTGAAGGATCTACTGGACAAGATAATTGAAACAGCCTCCTCGAAGACCCCGCCCTCTGGAACGCTCAAGCTGGACTACGGGGAGCTTGAACCATTCATAGACTCCATCCTGAAGACCCTGGCAAGGCATAAAGGGCTGACCAACTACCCTTTGAGATGGCTCGCCTTAAGGCTCCTCGAAGGAGACCCAGAGCTCGAGCAAAGGATCGCCGGGGAAGCCGGTGAGGAAGTCCTAAGGGAGATCAGAGAGGTGAGGAGTGAGGCTTCGAGAATGCTGGGGAGGGATCTAGCAGCCCTGATCGCTTCGAAACGCTTCCACTTCATTCTCGAACTAACCAGCGCGGCAATAGTAAAGCGCAGAGTTGAAGAGCGGGCTTCGAGATACAAGTTCTTCTACAACCCCATCGCGGGGCCCTTTGTCACCATCTCCATCATATTGGCAATGTTCCTCGCAGTCTTCGCGTTGAACACGGGCTTCCCCCTCAACGCCCTGCTCGAGGCGTTAGGCTACGAGGAAGCGGCTGTGATCGTCGAGGAGTACAGCGTCTCGGGACTGCTGGATAAGGCTTTATCGACCTTACAGGGCATTATCGAGTCATCCATTGAAAACCCGTTCGCAGCCTCCTTCATAGCTGAAGGAGTAGTGGGAGGAGTCGGAGCGCTCCTAGTCTTCATCCCCCTGATACTCGTGGTTAGCGCAGTCCTAGCTTCCCTCGAGGACAGCGGCCTCCTCCCGCGAATGGCCATCGGAGCGCACTACTTGACCTCCAAGATAGGATTATCCGGTGCATCGATCTTCCCGCTGACCCTATCTCTCGGATGCAACGTCCCAGCGATACTGGCCACGAGGGCCAGCATCAGCTTCAGAGAGAAACTAAGGCTCACGTTAACGCTACCGTTCATCCCGTGCCAGGCCCGCTTAATAGTCCTGCTCGCGATGTCGACCGCCCTGACGAGCTTCTCCAGCAGCCTCTTAATCATCACCGGGTACTTAGCGTCCTTCATAGTATTCGTTGCCGTGAACTACGCGTTGTACAGGCTACAGGACAAGCCAAGGGGTAGGAGCCCTGAGATACTCCTGGAGATCCCTCCCCTGCACAAGCCCATACCGAAGGTGGTTTGGTGGATGACTTGGAGCGACTTGAAGCACTTCATAAAGAGGGCCGGCGTGATCATCTTCTCGGCAAGCGTGATCATCTGGTTGCTGACGCACACGACCCCGGGGCTTCAGCCAACCCTGGACCCATCCAGCAGCATAGCTGCAGCTGTTTCGAGGCTCCTCGCACCCTCGCTGAGACCGATAGGGATCACGGGCGAGGCGGCATGGATAGTCTTATTCGGACTCCTCGTAGGGTTCTTCGCGAAAGAGCTGTTCATTTCATCCCTCCTAGTCATATCGGGCGCGGCTACCATTAAGCAGGCTGCACTGGCGGCGGGTTTAACCGACGCGGAGCTGGTCCCACTAAGCGTTTTCATAGTCCTCTACGTGCCCTGCTTGGCGACGCTGTCGGCAATATACTCGGAGACCAGGAGCCTCAGGGTAACGGCGTTGTCGATCGCCACGATGCTTACCGTAGCCTACGCGGCCAGCACCGCCACGAGGCTGGTCCTGGTTCTTCTCCAACTAGTGTGATAGCGCTATCCCCCTGAGAACGCGAATGATCAGCGGGGCGGGCGGCGGTCTGAGGCGATCTCCCGGACAAGCGCCCTAGCCGTCTCCTCCACGGCCTGCCTGCTGGAGAGCCTCGGCGACCAGCCCAGCCTCCTGATCTTTTCAATGCTGAGGAGCATGAACTTGACGTCCCCCGGCCACCCCCTCCCATCCCTGACGGTGGACACGTACTTGAATACTGGGTTAACCCCCATTGCCTTCGAGACGATCTCAGCTATCTCTTTCACTGTAATCCAGTCATCGTTTCCGATGTTGAAGCAATCGTAGTTTTCCCCAGACTTCTCGGCCGCCGTGACCGTTGCCTCGACAGCATCCCTCACGTAGAGGTAGCTCTTCCTCTGAGAGCCGTCGCCCAGTATCTCGAGCTCCAAGGGATTCCTCATCAGCTTGAGGATGAAGTCGTAGATGACTCCGTGCCTCAGCCTCTCCCCCACGATGTTGGCGTATCGCAGTGATACTCCTTTGAAACCGTAGAGGTGAGCGTAGGAGGAGAGCAGCGCTTCGCAACCAGCCTTAGAAGCACCGTAGACGCTTATAGGCTTTACCTCATGGGTCTCGGGAGTCGGTAGAACCTTGGCGTCGCCGTATACGGTGCTCGAGCTCGCGAACACGAATAGTTCAACGCCTCCTTGCCTCCTGCAGGCCTCGAGCAGGTTGAAGGTGGCCTGAAGGTTCTCGTTGAAATGCACCTCGGGCTCGGTAGTGCTCAGCCTCACCTCGGGGTTGGCGGCCAAGTGGAAGACGGTGTCAACGCCTCTGACGACCTCTAGCGCCGTCTCCCTGTTTTTCAAATCCCCCTTCACGAACTGGAAGTCCCTGTTCCCCAGGTGTCTTGAAACATGTTCTAAGCGCCCGCTGCTCAAGTTGTCCACTACTCTGACCGAGTAACCCTTGCTCAACAAGTAGTCGACTAAGTGGCTCCCTATGAAGCCAGCGCCGCCGGTGACCAGTACGTGGTTCAAAGGCAACACCTGATCCACATTATGGTTGATCAATAATTAAAACCGGAACACTCATTCACTTTAACGGGGGCGTTTAATAAGAGCTGCGGCAGGCCCGAGAGTGTTCGCAGATGGAGTACTTATCGTGGTCTAAGACGCCGTCTGTTCCAGTTTTAAGCAGGAAAGGAGGCTGGAGGATCACCAGGGATGTCTGGCTCGCCGGCGCTTGGGAGAGGAGGCTCGTAGCCGCGCTGGTTGAAAAGTACTTCGACTTCAAACTCGACCTCGAAAGGGAGCTCCTAATCTTCCACAGGGCTCCCTCATGGAGCAGCCATGTAGACTATGCTTTCGAATTCCACGCGAGCGCACTGAGGCTGGGCGTCGCGTACTATGATTTAAGGGAGGGCTGGGTTCTATCGCCAACTGGGGCTCTCGGCAGCCTGCTCGAGTCCCTGGGTGCTCCGGCCTGCGAGCTGGAGCCCAGCAGGCATGTTAAAGGTAAGTACGTAGCCCTCCCGCCCGACTGCCCGCTGAAGGCTCGCATGGTCCTCGTTAGAATGGGGAGGCATGTTGGAGTTGGGAGGAGAGTCAACGGAGGCCTGGGACGCGTAAAGATCAAGGACGTAGCCCCCCGGGGCTTCAGGATGCTTCCTCCCGGAAGGATTGAGGACCTGGTCGAGCTGAACAGAGAGGTCGTCGAGGATAAGGCGGGCGAGGCGAAGGGTTTCATCAAGAGGGTCTACGGAAGCGTTCAGAAATCCCGTAAGATCCCCGTCTCCTTCAGCGGCGGGGCAGACTCTACTGCGGTGCTGAGCCTTGCGGTTGAAGCACTGGGGGCTGAGAAGGTCCTAGCAGTGTACAGCGACACGGGCTTAGAGTTCCCCGAGAGCTTGAAGTATGCTGAGGAAGTAGCATCTAAGCTCGGGGTGGAGCTAGTAGTGTTGAAGCCGAGCGTCGACGTGCTCAGCCTGGTGGGGGAGAAGGGCTTGATGAGCGTGGAGGACAGGTGGTGCACGAGGATCCTGAAGCTGGAGCCGCTGAAGAAGTTCTACAGGGGAAGCGGGGTCGCAGTCTACCTTGACGGGGCGAGGGATTACGAGAGCTTCAACCGGGCGAGGACGCCGAGGATCGGGTATAACCCGCTGATTCCGGGGGTCAAGAGGGCCCTGCCCATTAAGGATTGGACCAGGCTTCTAGTCCAAATATACCTGTACTCCAGGGGTGTGCGGCTGAATCCGCTGTACGATCAGGGCTTCACCAGGATTGGATGCGTTGCTTGCCCGGCGATGCACTTGTACGAGCTCCACTTGTCCTACTCGAGGCACAAGATGGTTCATGAAGAACTGATCAAGGCATCCGGCGTGGAGCGGTCTAGCTACTTGAGGCTTGAGTGGGGGAAGTGAAGTCATCCTCCTCCCTGTAGTCCAGTATGTCGTGGAAGGTGTTCCTGCCGCACCTGGGGCAGTAGTGGTATAGTTGCTTGAACTCCTTCCTAAGCGGGAAGCTCACGAGGAGGCTCCACTCAACGCCGCACTCCCTGCACTTCAGCAACCAGTACCCCATGCTTCCACCTTTCAAAAATAATGTCGTGCAAGCGTTTAATAATGTGATTGAACGGGTAGAAGCCTGGGCGCCTACTGCTTGTAGGAGGGCAGAGGCCTCTGGCTCAGCCTCACCGGCATCGTGGATTCAACGACGGGATATCCCTCCGTCTCCTTCCTCAATAATTCTATTAGCTCGTCAACCCTCATCACCGTTTGATCATTGCTCCTCCTCACCCTGACGTTAACGGTTCCCGTTTTAACCTCCCTCTCCCCGACGACTACTATGTATGGTATCCACTCTCTCCCGGCATCCCTTATCTTCCTCCCAAGGGTCTCGTCGCGGTCGTCGACGTCGACTCGGAAGCCCGCCCTGAGGATCTCCGAGGCTATTTTCAGCGCGTGTTCATTATACTCCTTGGAGACCGGTATTATCCTGACTTGCACCGGGCTTATCCAAGTAGGTATGTAAGGGGTTTGACCGTTCAGCTCCGTTAAAGCGGCGGTGTCGAGTATCATGTAGATGTACCTCTCGACCCCGCCCAGTATCGCCGTGTGAATGATAACGGGATGGTGTTTCTCGCCCTTCTCGTCAACATACGTTATATTGAACCTCCGACCGTTCCCTACGTCTATTTGGAACGTGGCTATCTCGCGCGGCCGCTTCAAATTATCGATAATATGGTACTCGACGTTCAACACCCAGTAGTATATTCCACCTGGGATGACTGCGAGGAGCACTGGATAGCTCTCTCTCCTGACGAACTCGAGAAGCTCCTCCTTATGGTTCTCGAGGAAGTCGGAAGTGACATTGTATAGCGCAACGTACTTCCTGCCGAGCTTCCCGGCCTCCTCGATTATCCTGTCCTGAACGATCCTGGAGACCCTAACAGCCTCCCCCAAGTCCTTGTTGAAGATGTGGAGGTCGGGCATGTAGAACTTCCTCAGCCTGAAGCACAGCGCGACCTCGCCCCTCTGCTCGAGCCTGTAGCTGTCGGCTACTTCGAAAGCCCCGAATGGAAGGTGGTGGTAGCTTATCACCCAGTCCCTCAGCATTGCAAACTGCTGGTGGCAGGCAGCATACCTCAGGACGAACTTGTCCTCATCCAGGTCGACCTCGTAGAGCCTGTCGCCGAACAAGGCTGCGTGCTCGTAAACGGGTTTCTCCTTCAAGTTGAACATGTTCGTACCCATCACCTTGAACACTGGGATGCCCAGCTCGCTCGCAACCCTCCACGAGTACTTGAACACCGACTCCATCATCACTACCGCGTGGGGCCCGTACCTCATGTGCCCGTGATCGCTCATGGGCTCCCATTCGAACCCGAACTTCCTGCAGTACTCGTTAACCTTGTTCTCACCGCCCTCAAGCTCCTTCCCCAGGACCTCCTTATCCACGAGGATCTTCAGCTCGGGGTAGCTCGAGTAGTCGAAGCTCAGGGGATCGTGGAGGCTCCCATCCGGCGTCATGATGTAGAACTTCTTCTCGATCACTCTCTTCTGCCCAACGCCGCTCGTCTTCTTAACGGTCTTCGACAACTCGCTCAACGGGTGACCGTAGCACTCGATCCTGAACGACTTGTACCATCCGAACGGCGCCTTGTGAACCGGTATGCTGGTCGAGCTGGAGACAGCCGCCGCTAGCTCCTCCATTAGGCTCATGGCTGTGAAGGGGGGTGCCAGGTCGCTGGATAAGTGCGCGTAGGGGTACAGGACTATTACGGAGGGCTTGACCTGGTCTGCCGCGCTCAGTATCTCGTCTCGAGCCTTCTCGACGACGCTGGAGTCGTCGCCGTTTTCAACGCTTGTGAAGACTACGAGCGCGTTCTCGAAGCTCTGCTCCCTCAGCCCTTCCCTGAGCTCCTCGGGCTCCTTGACAGCCGGCTGTATAGGAGTGTACTGGAAAGTCTTCGAGTGTATGAGCAGTAGTTTCAAAGGGTCCACCCGTTTTGAAACAGTATTATAGTGGAAGGGGTTTATAACGTCGCGCGATGTTCCGAGTGAGGTTTAAACTGTTTTTAAGCAAATAATATAGTTGGGTGTGGATTGTGAGTCGTGAAGTCAGGGAGAAGAGTGAAGGCAGGGTTTTATCGGTGAGGGATCTACCGGGCGTTAACCCGGCGATAGCCGACAAGCTCGAGGCCGCCGGCTACTCCTCAGCCTGGACCATCGTGGTCGCCAGGGTCGACGAGCTGGCGGAGAAAACAGGCATCCCGCCCACGGCGCTCCAGAAGATTATTGAGAGCGCGAGGAGGGCTCTCGGCATAACCTTTAAGACGGCGAGGGAGGTGAAGCTCGAGAGGTTGAACGTGAAGAAGATCACGACTGGGAGCAAGAGCCTGGACGACCTCCTGGGAGGAGGCATTGAGACGAAGACTATTACAGAGTTCTACGGGGAGTACGGGAGCGGTAAAACCCAGATATGCCACCAGCTCAGCGTCAACGTACAGCTTCCCGCGGAAAGGGGCGGTCTACAGGGGAAGGCAGTCTACGTGGATACCGAGGGAACCTTTAGGTGGGAGAGGATTGAAGCCATGGCCAGGGCCCTTGGGCTCGAGCCGGACCAGGTGATGGATAACATATTCTACATGAGGGCTTACAACAGCGACCACCAGGTTTCAATAATAGATGACCTATTCAACTTCGTGCCGAAGAACGACGTCAAGCTGGTAGTGGTCGACAGCGTTACCAGCCACTTCCGCGCCGAGTTCCCGGGTCGAGAACACCTTGCCGAGAGGCAGCAGAAGCTCAACGCCCACCTCCACCAGTTGATGAGGCTTGCGGAAGCGTTCAACATAGCCGTCGTAGTCACTAATCAAGTGATGGCTAGGCCCGACGTTTTCTACGGTGATCCAACGGTGGCTGTAGGGGGACACGTGCTAGCCCACACACCGGGCGTTAGAGTTCAGTTGAGGAGGTCTAAGGGGAACAAGAGGATTGCTAGAGTAGTCGACGCTCCCCACTTACCTGAGGGCGAAGCAGTATTCATCATAACCGAGGAGGGTATAAGGGATTCGGAGGAAGAGTAAACCAGTTGTGAAAATCTTCTAGGGAGATCAATCCCCCGGGAACCGGATCGTCATAGATATGTTGTAGAGCCGGCTTACCCCTGCGAACCTTATAGTGAACAATACTGTGCACTCCCTACCGCCGTAGTTCTCCCTCGTTGAATCGAACACTTGAGCCAGGCCGAACACGCTCTTCGACTCCGTTTGTCCCTGGATATTCGTTTTTGTTTGTTTGTTTATGTTCTTTCGTATCCAGGGACTTCCACCTCCCCCATACAGACACCGGTATCTGTATGGGTTCATGGGTGGCTGTCGAGCCCAACGGCACGGGGCTCCCATCTAGCTCAAGCCCTGGATGGCTCGGAGCATTGCTCCCATCACCACCCAGGGCTTTGAGGAGAAGGTTGAAGCATGCAACAACGTCTCTATGCCATCTTTCGCCACCAGTACTGCAAATACCTATTCTTGAGTTGTTGTCGTATCTTATAATAGCTCCATGTACTGGACATTGCTTGGAAGTGTTCCTCGGATCTATGTACACTACTGAAACACCGTGCTCCTTCGCTTTCTCTTCTACAGCTCTCTGAACTCCTCTGAAGGATGCTTGGTAGATCCTGTGTTTGAGTTGCTTATCCTTTACTCTCTTTATCATGTTTTCAGCAGGTCTCTTTCCAAGCTTCTCCATAGCGATTGCGTATCCATGCTTAACAGCTTCCCTGACAACTATGTTCGCGATCTTCCACTTAGCATCGGTCTTCTTCCCCTTCTCGTTGAGCTTTCTCAAAACCCTCCTCCTAGTTCTACACCCGGGTCCGTAGAGCGAATCGTACTTCTCCTGAACACGTTTCCCCCTGTAGTAGTATCCGAGCACAATCTTCTCCATGTTCGTCTCGAAGAGGTAAACTCTACCATCAACCAGAACAGCAATACTGTTCTCGTTCACGTCTACGGTAACGTACCCCTTCGGTTGATAAAGCTCTACATCTTTCGCGAAGACGAAGTATAGGATAAGCTTTCTCTCCCTTTTATTCAACTTGACCCTGCACTCGGATCTGAACCTCCATCCGCTGTTGACGTACCTCCAGAACTGCTTATGCGGTTTGATGTCTACGTGTATCCAACCTCTGTGAGTAGCAACTCCAATCCTAGTTAACCCCTCAAGCTTCCACAGGTGATCGTCAAGCCATATGGATACATCTTTAACCTCTGGATACTCTTTATTTTTTAACCTCGTCTTCTTTAGCTTTAGAAAGCTCTTAGCTCTGGTGCACGCGTCCTGGCATGCTGTGTACACGTAGTGCGACGGTATGTGTGGATAGGTGTTTCTCAGCTCTCTGTACTTCAACGCCCTGAGCTTGGTGAACGAGGTGGTTTTACTTCCGACAGCATAGAGCACTAGTTGCTCAACCATGCTTCTGTATACTTCCTCGAGCTCCACGAACACTCTGAAAACTCTCCGCGGTAGCTTCTCGGATTCAACTATAACGGTTCTAGTTACCGTTGTCTTCTCCACTCTTCTCTACCACCTCTATCAGTTTTCTGAACTCCTCCACTAGCTTCTTCTTTCTACGACTCCTCATGCCGTACAGTTTACCAGCGAAGGAGGTGATAATCTCTATTAGATCCTCTACGAGCTCCTGGTACGCATCCTTGGGTTCCTCTCCGAAGACAACCTCTATCCTAGCGCCGTGCTGGTTGAAGAAGTACTCTAGGTACTCGAAGCCGAATCTCGTTAACCTATCCCTGTAGGTTACGACAACAACTTCTACCTGTCTAGAGGTAACCAACTCGAAGAGCTTTCTCAAACCCTTCCTATCTGTCTTCAACCCTGATGCTACGTCTGTTAAAACCTCAACTACTCTGTATCCTTTAGATGCGCAGTACTCTAGTAGGTATCTGACCTGCCTCTCGAGGTCTTCTCTCTGGTCGTGTGAGGATACTCTGGCGTACACAACTGCCCTGGTCTCCTTAGTGCGTGATTCGAGAATCCTCCTGACTTCACTCTCGGGAACTCTGTACTTACCACCAACGGTTCTAACAGCCTTTACGTAGCCTGCCTCGATCCACCTACGGAGAGTAGAGTAGCTAACACCAAGTTTCTCGCAAACCTCTCTGGGTCTCAACAACTTTTCAGACATGAATTACTCCAATAAACATTAATAGGAACAAAGCTTACAAACATTTCCTAAAAACATTAAAAAGGAAACAGCCCCGCCTGCATTCCCAGCGGCTTGCTTAAAACTGCCTGCTCACCTAGGGAGGCCGGGGGTCAACGGCCCATCCCCTATTAGGAGGAAGAGGACCAGCCCCATGAGTATTAACGCCAGGAAGGGTATTCCGTATGAAACCCATATGTAGTCGTCGGGTTTTACCAGGCCCTTCTCCAACAGCTTCTTAAGCCTCTCTTGGTGTGCCGTGTACTCTTCCCTCTCGACATCGTAGGTCAGCCTAACCGCGTATGCAACCCCGCCCTCCCTCTCCTCAATGATGGTTAGAGGATAGAAGAACCTCGTCTCCAAGTACTCTCTGATCCTCATGGGTTTAGCCAGGATGGGGAGTAGGATCTTGTGCTTTGTGCTGAGCTGTGAAACCATTTCCTTATACTTTAAAACCGTGTAGAGCGCCTTCACTATCGAGTACAGTATGATTGACGCGCAAGCGTAGAGGATGATGGTGATCACCGGGGGGAGGATGACCGGCGTCCCGGGAGCGTTCGACAGGTTGAATAGAACAGGGTATGTGAACGTTAGAGACAACCCCGACGCCACGTACACGTCTCCCAGCCCCATCAACCCCTTAACATATAGTGCGTAGAACAAGCCCGGGGCTATCGCGAGCGAGAAGATGGTTTGAACGAGAACGTACTGCGGAGTAAGGTATTGCAGGGCTAGAGCCGTGGAGGCGATGTAGAATAGGACGGCGCCGCCGGTGTAGGCGTAAACCTCCGGGTCGGCGACCTCCCTCTTCACGATATCGTGGATTGAAAACCTTGCGAGGAAGACGAGAGTGTAGATGATCTTAGCGTACTCGATGAAGCGGGCCGCCTCTAAATCCAGCATTAACGAGCACCCTTCAATTCTAATGGAGGAGCAAGTTATTAAAACGAAAACACCTATGAATAATTAAGAATTGCTACAGGCGGTGTTTCGTGAAAATCCTTTGGAACCCGTGGCGCTACGAGTACGTTAGAAAAGCTTCCAGGGGCGAGGAGGAATGCTTGTTCTGCAGGCTTCAGAGGATCAACGAGGAGGAGGGCTTAGTGCTCTACAAGGGGAAGCACTCCTTCATAGTTTTGAACGCATACCCCTACAACTCTGGCCACGTCATGATCGCGCCGTTTCAGCACGCGCCTAGTATTGAGAAGCTCCCGATTAAAACCCTGGAGGAAATAATGTGCCTCCTAAACCTCTCGATCCTAGCGATAAGGAGGGCTTTCAACCCGGACGGCTTCAACATTGGAGTGAACATCGGGAGGGCGGCCGGGGCCGGGGTCCCAGACCACGTCCACTTCCACCTAGTTCCCAGGTGGGTGGGGGACACGAACTTCATGGCTACGGTCGCTCAGGTTAAGACTATACCCATGAGCCTCGAGGAGTCGTACCGGGTGTTGAGGGAATCCCTGAACGCGATCCTAGCAGAGCATGGTGAATGCCCCAGTGGTGTCTAAGAGAGACTTAGTAATCGTTGAGAAATACGTATTCCTCGGCTCAGAGAGATACCGCGTCAACATCACCGGCACGAACATAGTTATCAACGTTAAAGCCGGTAGCGAGGAGGAAGCGCTGGAGAAGGCACTGCTCATAGCTGAGAAGATAAAGCTGACCGACAGCGCGCTCGACAAGCTCAGGAAAATAGTGAAGAACGAGGGCTAGTTCCTCAACCATATAAGGGTTTTCAACAATACCGATCAATAGATGACGACAACTTGCCCCCAAAAGACCATTAAGGGATGAAGACATTACCGCGGGCGGATCTCCTCAATTGCGAAATCCTTATCAATGGGTAAGGGGGACTGGTGCTCGGCAGGGCTAGGCTGATCCAATGAGTCGCCGGGAATCCTTGTGGGGTAGTTCTTGTTTAAAACCCTGGGCGACGAACGATCTAATATGGCTGGACCGGGGGTTATTTATCCATGTTTTCCAGGCCTGCACGGGGAAGACTCTTCGCCTTCTTCTTAGCATTGACCATCTACGTGATCGTAGGGTTGAACACGCCCCTCCCAACGCCTTCAGCGGTCGAATCCCCCTATCATGGTTACAGCTGGGTGGGCCCGGCCTCAGGCATCGTTAGAGAGTACTTGAATGCTCGCCAAATACCCTCCTTCGTGGAGAACACTATACCTTCAAACCTCCCCGAAGTCTTCAGGGACGGCGTGAAGCTCGCATACCTCATCGCCTTAGACGGGATCGTCCTGCTCAAGAACAACAACACGCTGCCTCTCAGCGGAGGAGAGAGAGTAGCCGTTTTCGGCTCTGCTCAGCACTGGTCGTGGAACTATCATTGTGGAGGCTCATCTTTCGTCGAGCTCCCCGAGGAGAGGGTTGTAACGCTACTTGAGGGATTGATCAACGCAGGCTTCAGCGTTGACCAGGAGGTAGTGGAGAAGTACTCGTCCGCGGGGGGAGGGGACGTCTCCTTCACCGAGGATGAAATGTACTACTTCGCCCGCAGAAACGATGTAGCAGTAGTAGTGATTGGGAGATTCACCACCGAGGGCAGGGATATGAGCGAAGGCGGCTTCTACTTGAGCCGTAGCGAGCTCGATTTAATAGACTTAGCGTCGAGGTATTTTAGAAAGACGATAGTAGTTCTCAACACGGCAGGCCCCGTCGACGTTAGCTGGGATAACCCCCGTATCGGCGCGATCCTGTGGGTTGGATACCCGGGTGAGCAGGGGGGAAATGCAGTCGCAGCGTTAATGCTCGGGCTGACATCGCCCAGCGGGAGAACAGTTGACACGTGGGCGTGGAGTTTGGAGGATTATCCTTCCACTAGCTACTTTGGAAGGTTTACTGCAACATATTGGGAGGATGTTTACGTTGGATACAGGTTTTTCTACACTTTCAACGCGCCGGTTGCCTACCCATTTGGATACGGATTATCGTATACTAGGTTTAACGTGGCCGTGGAAAACATTGCCATTGAAAAAACAACCCTAAGGATCCAAATCCTGGTCGAGAACGTGGGGGAGAAGCCTGGTAGAGAGGTTGTACAAGTCTACGTCAGCAAGCCCGATGGAAGGGTTGAGAAGCCCCTGCAGGAGCTGGTAGCGTTCGCTAAGACGGATGTGTTGAAACCCGGGGAGTCGCAGAGGATCGTCATATCCTTCGACGTTAGGGAGTTGAAATCGTATGAAGAGTCGGAGAAAGCGTGGATCTTGGACCCAGGCGACTACGTTGTCATGGTTGGAACATCCTCCAGGAAGACGCGCCCAGCGGCAATCCTCGCTCTCGACCAGCTCGTACTGGTTGAGAAAACCCTTAACAGGATGCATGCCCCGGCGTTCACCAGGTTGAACAAGACGCTGGGCGGAGCGGCCACTACCGTGTGGGGCGATCTCACGGGGATCCCTAGGCTGGTCATCGACCCGGGGGTTATTGAAACCGCTTATAAAACATCCCTTACTCAAGCCGTAAACTCACCCTTCACTATCACTCCATCGAACACCTCAGAACCCGTAACGCTCAGGGATGTATGGCTTGGAAGGAGAACGCTCACCGAACTAGTAGCCCAGCTGTCTGTTGAGGAAATGGTCAACCTCACAATAGGGCTGAGGGGGAACCCGCTTTACGAAATACCTGAGCTCACTCACGCGGATGGTCCAAACGGGTTGAGAAGCGGGCCTACGCCGAACCCGGGGGGAGTTGCATACCCAGCGGCGCCCCTCCTAGCATCCACCTGGGACGTCGAGCTCGCGTTCATATACGGTCTCCAGATAGGGAGGGAGATGCTGGAGAACGGCATAACCCTGTGGCTGGGACCCGGAGTCAATATTCACAGAAACCCGTTGGGAGGGAGGAACGCTGAGTACTATTCCGAGGACCCCGTTCTCACCGGGGTAATCGGCGCTGCAGTCGTGAAAGGGGTTCAAAGCAACCACGGGGTTGGAGCAGTGGTCAAGCACTTTGTGGGTAACGAGCAGGAGTTCAACAGGTTTAACTTAGACTCCATAATATCCGAGCGGGCTCTTAGGGAGATTTACCTGAGGCCTTTTGAGATCATCGTGAAGACAGCCGATCCCTGGTCGGTGATGACGTCTTACAACAAGGTCAACGGCGTGTACACTGGTAATGACCCGAATCTGTTACAAGGGATTCTGAGATACGAGTGGGGGTTCAACGGCTTCGTGATGACTGACTGGGGTTCAGGAAGCTACAACTACCGGGCTTACTACGCGGGAAATGATGCCCTCATGCCCTACTACCCGGAGGGGTATTCCTCAGTGCTTTCACAGGTTAAAGAAGCCCTCAACAGGGGAGAGATTTCAATAGGGTTCCTCCAGAGAAGCTTGATCAATATTCTCAACGTCACCATGAGGTCCAGGGCCTTCGCCCTGACGCTTGGCGTGGATCAATCCGAAGTATACGTTTACACTCCACCGTCAGACTTCATAAGCGTCGAGAAGGAGATGGTTCCCGCCGGGGAGACCGAGACCCCGGTTGAAACGACCACTACGATGCGCGAGGAGGAGGCAGCGGCTACAACACCCCCGCTCCCTGGAGAGGCTGGGCGGGAATCACTGATCATCCCGGCTCTCGCGGGAGGTGCAGTAGCCCTAGTTCTAATCTCGATATGGTTGGTTAGGAAAAAACGCTAGCTAAGCATGCTTAGACGCGTAAGCTCCTCGGGAACCCCCTTGTAATTAGCGATCTCCCTGAAAACGAGCGCGCTGGGCCTCAGGTATCTTTTCTTACTCTCCAAATCAACCTCCACGAGCCCGAACCTCTGCCTGAACCCCTGAGCCCACTCGTAGTTATCGATTAAACTCCAGTGGAGGTATCCCTTGACCGGCACTCCCTCGCCGAGGGCTTTTACAACAGCGTGGACATGGCTTACGAGGAACGATGGCCTAATCCTGTCCGCTCTGTCTGAGACGCCGTTCTCGGTGACGATGATGTCCAAGTCTCCATAGCGCTCACGGATCTCCTTCAGCAGGAAGTACAAGCCCTCTGGGTAGACCTCCCAGCCGAAGTCGCTGCACGGTCTTCCAGCCCTGCTCACTCCCTGTGGAGTGCACAGGAAGCCGTAGCCCTGTTGAGCCACGGGATTCCCTCCGGCGAGCTGGAAGACCACCCGGCTATAATAGTTTACGCCTATCCAGTCTACACGCTTCTCCAAGTCCTTTCTCAACACCGGGTTTCTAGCGGAATACCCCTTGATGACCATGTCTGTAAACTCGTAAACTCCCCGGGATTTCACGGCTTCGAGAAACTCGCCTCCCTCACCCAGCGCCTCGAACCATGGAAACGCGTAGATTAGTCCAACAGGCTTTCTAGCATGCTTTTTCATGTTATCGTAGGCTCTGGCATGCGCGTGTATCATGTTCCTCTTAGCCTTCTCAGCGGCTTCGAAGCTCAAGTAGCCGGGGGGAAAGCCTCCCTTGACGAACATGTAGCCCTGCTCGTACACGACGTTGGGCTCGTTCATCGTGCTCCACATGTCTGCTAGGTCGCCGAACTTCCACGCCAGGTACGCGGAGTATTTCGCGAACTCCACGACTGTCTTCTCGTCGAGCCATCCCGACGGCGCCCTATCGGGTCCCAGCTTCCTCACTTTAACTGGATCGTGTAGCCAAGTGGGCAGGGGCCAGTGGTATGCGTTGATTATTAGCCTCCCGCCTCTTTCAACCCAGTCCGTGAATATTCTCCTGTAGTGATCCACGGCTTGACTATTCGCAAGCCTGTCGAGCTTCTCGAGGGCTTTTTCATCAACATCGATCGAAGTAATGTTGCCCTCCTCATCACAGTCCACGGGGACTTCTACTTCGAAAGTCGGCTTAGGGAAGACCCTGCTCCACTCCACGCCTAATCGCAGAGTGTTCATGCCGAGCGATTCTGCAAGGTCGTGGTCTTGCTTGAATAGAGCCCAGTACCCGGGGCCGTTTTCCGGGAGATCACCGCTTACTAATCCGGCTGCTATGTTCTCGGGATCGTGAACCCATACCCACCAGTCACTGTTGGGGTCCTCGGAGCCTGGGAGGCCCTGTTCGAATTGAAACGGTGACAGGGAGCTCCCGATCATGAAGCCGTTCGGGAACTTCAATATAATCCCACCCTAATGGTCACGTTAATAGATCTATATATATGTTTATTAACCTGACTAGATCATTTAAAATATGTAAAGGGGATGCAGTTATGAGTAAGTTAAGATTTGTAATAACCATGTTAACCATCCTCATCCTCTACGCGTCGGTGGCTAGCTCACTCACGTTAGACGAGATAAGGGATATCGCGTCAAGCCCTGAAGGCGGCGACGTCCTCCTCAAATGGGTCCCGGGGGGATTCTGGTCAGCCCCCTACGTTGATGAGAATGGCGTGACGCGTCAGGAGTGTACGTGGCCCGGCCTCATGGTTACGAGAGATGATGGAACAACGCTTTGGATCGAGTCGAACTTCTGGAATATTGCAGACGGTGTGGGCGAGAACTATTTCAGGTTCATTAACTCAACCGATAAGTTCGCGTTCTACGTTAAGCTGGAGAACGTGACTACTCAATGGGGAGGAGTTGGCTGGGCAACCCCCGGCGCAGTAATAGTGGGTAGGGCGCCGCCTCAATTCGCCGCTCTGCCAGCTGTGGGAGGTTACTCCTGGTTCTCGCTTCCCATGAGCGTGAACGAGTTCATTCGTGACTACGAGGAGCTCTACCTTAAGGTCAGCTACGAGCTCGTCAGAGCAGAGAACACAATGGTGAGGTATGGATTGTTGCTATGGTTTGAGAACCCGGCGGGCGGCCCGCTGGCGGAAGTATATATCGCATTCCACGATGACTTCGGAGGGTGGGCCGGCGATAGAACCGTTGTGAAAACGATCACGGTCCCGTTGATCGTTGATGGCCAGCTTCTTATGGGTCAGTTCGAAGTGCAGCGAGCCCTCAGCGGGGGCGGGTGGGCGGCAATGGTTTTCCTGTTGAAGAACGCTGATCTAGTCAACAATTCAGTAGTACTTGACGTTAAGCCGTTTGTAGAAGTAGTATTCGAGCAGATGACTACTTACTTCCAAGTGCCGGCCGACAATCTCGTGTGGAGTAACATTGTTGCAGCATCATACTCAGGTAGCAATGGGACGAGCTTCGAGTTCGGCTGGATACTCCACGATGCGAGATTAATACCGCCTGAGCTGAGCCCCAAGATCATCGCAGTCACAGTAACCGAAACCGTGACCACGACGAGGACTGTTACAAACCTCATATATGAAACCGAGACGGTTACCGAGACAGAAACGAAGACTCAGTCGGTGGTAACGACCACCACGGCCACGACTACGGTAGCGACCACCGAGTACCAGACGGATTATACCATGACGGGCGTCGCCGGGATAGCGTTGCTGGTAGTAGGCTTCATCGTAGGATGGTTTATGACTAGGAAAAAAGCCTAGCTAGGGCGTTTCAATCCCTAAACGTATTTTTTCAACCCTCGTATTAAGCCTCGCGAACATTTCCACCATCTCCTGGTACGGTTCATCATCTATTTTCACCAACCCGTAGTTGCTGTTCTCCCCGTCGAACCTGCCCTCCTTGGGCTGGTCGAAGTACTGGAACCAGTGGTATCCAATCACGTATGGCAGTTTGATCAACCCGGTTACGAAGTTATATGTTAGGTTGGCCCTCTCGGACTGAGTGCTCACCGTTAGACCAGCCCCCCTTGTATTGGGTAGCCCGGAGTCCATGGCTCTGTACGAGAACTCTGTAACTATAATGGGTTTCCCGGTTAGCTGGAACAGCTCTGCTAAGGCGAGCGTGGGGGGAGACGCGTAATTGTATATGTTGACAGTGATGACGTCGACGTACTTCGACATTATCTTGAAAACCTCCCTCTTGTACTCCGTGTCGGGAAGCCCAGCCACCCTCACCCCGAGGATCAAGTGGTTGGGGTCATGCCTCCTAACCGCCTGCGTTGCAACGCTGAAGTATCTCTCAGCATACCTCTTGACGAATTCAACTCTAGCCTGGTACATCGTCGGAGTAGTTGGTAGCGTGCCAGTGTAGTTGAGGAGTTCATCGAAGCTGGTGAAGGACGTGCCCATCTCGCTGTTCAGCCGCGACAAGTCTCCCTCGTAGGCCTCTCTTATCACTTCGACAGCTACTCTCTTCCCGGGGGAAGTCGAGGGCATCTTGATGAAGTCATCCAGCAGGTGGTTGGGAGACCTCCAGTCGGGACCCCATCTCGGCTCGTTGTCGAGGAAGTACCCTAGCAGGAGGGAATCGTTGGATAGTGGGGCGCAGTTGAAGAACGCTTTAGTGTTAGCGTATTCGAGGAAAGAGTCTGAGAAAACATCCGGCATCCTCCCGGTTTGCCAGTCGAACCCGTAGTCTCCGAGAACGTTTAAGTTGACCGTGTAGGGGATGTGTTTGAACAGCTCCCTGGAGGACCAGGCTCCTACAGTGTTAAACCCCCATCTCAAAAGCCTTGAAACAGTGACTTCAACCCATTTATCAACGCTCCCATACCTCCTCAGCACGTTCACGTAGTACGGGGAATACCCCAGCGCCGGGGAGTAGTCGCCCATGTAGTCAACGTGGTTTACTCCCTTCGATATGAAAACATATCCCTCGGGATCAATGAACCAGTATGTTCCGTTTATTTCCTCGACGCGGAAGAAACCCGTTGCCCCGCTCCTGAGCCCGAGCCAGCCTCCGTACCTGGAGTAGTATTCAGGGTAGCCCACGAAGAACACCGACGTCCAGGTCACAGTAGTAGTAACCGTGGAGGTCTCAAATATAGTTGTGGTTTCAGTCGCGGTTACAGTCTCGGTTTCACGGGGACGGGCTCCCCCGGCAGCATAGTACAACCAGGCGTTGAACACGGTTGCTATCGCGATCAGAGCGATGACGGCTATGATGACCCTGCTTGTAGAGGGTTGTCCAGCCGTGGGCATGGCTTATTACCAAGTAAATACTAATTAAACTAGGAGATTTAAATAAACTTTTAATATCTACAGTGAGTCATGTCGAAACCGTAGCTCCCGTTTTAATATATATTTTTAAACCCCCATGGTTTAATATTAATACGAAAACCCTCTCTTGGTGGTTAACGTGTACTTCACCAAGAATTTAACAGTATTTATAGTACTCTTAATCACTGCTACCTCACTACTCGCTTCAGTAACTGGGAGCGTCGTTAACGCTCAAGAGTTTAGGCGCGAGGAAACAGTGTTCGTTACAGGCGCCCAGTGGACACCTCCCTCTACTTGGAACCCAATGTCCCCCTCTCAGACATGGGGGACATACAGCTTCGGCGGCTTCCTCTACCTGCCCTTGTTCCAATACGTTCCCGGGCTCGACACGTGGATCCCCGTGATCGGCGAAAGCTTCGAAATGATAGACCCTTATACTCTGAGGGTTCGCATCAGGAGCGAGGCAAGGTGGAGTGATGGCAAACCCATAACAGCGTATGATGTTGAGTACACTTACAACTTGTCGATGATTCTCGGCACCGGTCCAGCGGCAGGGTCACAAATATACTTGGCGGGAGTTAGGGCGGTGGGCGACAAGGAGGTTGAATTCTACATTAACAATCAAACCCAAAACTACATTATGTTCCTATTCTACAGCCTCCAGCTCGCCCCCGTTCCGAAGCATATTTACGATTACGTCTACTCCCAAATAGGTAGCGACATCGTTAGCTGGAGGAACTGCGGGGATGCATGTAGCGACGTGATAAACCTTCCACAAGTGGTCTCCGGGCCCTATAAGCTGTACTATTTCGACGAGCTCAGAGTAGCCTACGTTAGAGTAGATAACTGGTGGGGTAGAGCATTATTTGGGCTTCCATCCCCCAGGTACTTGGTTCACAGGATTTACTTGAGCAACGAGCAGGTTATAGCGGATCTCATGCAGGGTAATGTCGACTGGAGCGGCATATTCATACCGTATGTCTGGCAGCTCGCCAGCTATGGAGTGGGGACTTATTATTCTAGACCACCGTATTTCCGTCCAAACCAGATCCTAGTACTGTACATTAATAATCAAGTGGAGCATCTCCGCGACCCGGTCCTTAGGAAGGCCATAGCATATACTATCGACTACGACGAGATCATCGAGAAAGCCTGGTATGGATACACTAGTCAGGCGTCGATGTCTTTTATCTTTGAAATCTATCCCCAGTTCAGAGTGTGGATGGATAGAGAGCTGGCTCAACAGTACTGGGGTACTCCGGACGCTAAGGTGAGAACCAATAAGACGTATGCGAATATGCTCTTGGATCAAGCAGGGTACATCGACCGTAATGGAGACGGCTTCAGGGAACTCCCCAACGGCCAGTCGTTCAACATAACCATCATGGTTCCGTCGGGCTGGACTGACTGGATGATAGCGGCCGACCTGATAGCCGGGGATTTAAGGGACATCGGGATAAACGCCCAGGCCTCCCCAATAGACTACGGAGCGTACTGGGGCTACCTAAACTCGGGTACATTCACAGCTCTCCTGGGCTGGACGTCTGCCCCCACTTTCTCGCATCCCTGGGATACTTACAGGTACCTGCTGGACCCGAGAATCACCCCGCCCGCTGGAAACTGGGGGTGGTACAACAACACCGAGATGATTAGATTGATCGAGGAATCATCCAAAGCCTTCTCCTTTGAGGAGAGAATGAGGTATTTCTCCCTCATACAGGAGATAATATACAGGGAAATCCCGGCGATACCCCTCGTCTACACAGTCCAATGGTACGAGTATTCAACGCTCTACTGGGTGGGATGGCCAAGCGAATCCAACTCCTGGTGGACTGAGGTCGCGCCCTACAAGGAGTACTCGCTACCCTTATGGGCTCTATTCAGCCTAGCCCCCAAGGGGCAGGCCCCCTCTACTCCGGCATGGGCTAAGCCGGTGAGCGAGGGCGGCATTCTGATCCCGAACACCCACCTCCTCCAAATGCTCGCCAACATCACCGGCGCAGAGTTTGAAGTACCGACTGAAACCACCCCGGGCACTACTACCGAGACCACTGCCACTGAAACGCCTACCGGGACTTCACCGGGTCAGGGGGATCAGAGACAGCCCGGCGTGTCGACTCAGTTGCTGCTCATGATGATCGCCATAGCGGTCGTCACAATCGGAGTCATCGTGGGAGTGAGAGTGCTGGTTAAGAGACGAGGGTAGGTAGGGAGGAATGCGCCCCTTCATCAAATACTTGATAATGAAGGTTTTCTTCCTCGTAATCACGTACTTCATAGCCCTCGTAATCGTGTTTATACTTCCCCGGGCAGTCCCCGGCAACCCCGTTCAACAATTGATAGCCGGCTTGACCACGGGGGCTACCTCCCCGGAGCTCTTAAGCCAGTATGAGCAAGCCCTCGTGCGGGCTTTCGAGCTCGACAAGCCCTGGCACGTTCAATTCTTGAACTTCATCGCGAGAAGCTTCAGCGGCGACCTCGGGATCTCAGCGTCCTCCTACGGGGAGAGCGTTGCTGCTTTGATCGCGAGGCACCTTCCCTGGACCCTGGTGCTTCTCGTCCCCGCTAATATCGTCTCATGGTTCATTGGAAACTATGTTGGAGCGATAGCGGGGTATAAGAGGGGGAGCGCCGTTGAGAAGGCGTCAATACTGGTTGGCATAACTTTCTCTCAAATCCCGTACTACTGGCTCGCGATGACGCTCATATACGTGTTCGCCATCTCCCTGAGAATCCTCCCTCCCGGCTCAGCGTACGACCCCACTCTGAAGCCATCGCTCACGATAGAGTTCGCGGCAAGCATGCTTAGACACTACATACTCCCATTCCTCTCCCTCCTCATACCTGCAATAGGCGGGTGGATCATCGGCATGAGGGTTTTAACCAGCATGGAGCTCGGCTCTCCTTACATCCAGTTCAGCGACTCCATGGGCGTCCGAGATAAAGTATTGTTCAAATACGTGTTGAGGAACTCGATGCTCCCCCAGGTCACGGGATTGGGGATACAATTAGGCTTCGTGCTCGCAGGGCAGATCATTACGGAGCAACTCTTCAACTACCCGGGGATGGGGATCCTCCTCGCCAGGGCCCTCGGTACGAGGGATTACCCGCTGATACAGGGTGTATTCATGATTTTGATCGCGACAATACTTCTAGCCAACTTCATCGTCGACTTCATATACATACTGATAGACCCTAGGATAAGGCTCGGCCACAGAACGGCTTGAAGTGGTGGAGCATGAAGCCCGTCGAACTCCTATACCTCTTGTTCACTAACAAGAGGTTTATCATAGGCTTCGGAATAATCTTCTTCGAGCTAATGCTGGCGTTCATGGGGCCGCTCCTCTACCCCGTGGACCCATTCGACACCAGCAACCCGCCGTCGGTACCCCCCTCCGAGGAGTATCCCTTCGGAACCGACAGGTTCGGTAAAGACGTGTTCGCCCTGGTCATGTACGGAATAAGGAACTCGCTATACGTGGGCGTCCTAACGGGATTGTTCACGATCCTGATAGGGTTGACGGTGGGCTTGATAGCCGGGATTAAGGGCGGGATAGTCGACGAAGTCCTGATGTCCCTCACCAACGTCGTGATGATCATACCGAACGTCCTGCTGGCAATACTCATCCTCACCTACGTGGGAGTCGAGAGATCCGGGCTCGAGCTCGTCGCAGCAGTCCTCTCAATCACTGCGTGGACGGGTTTCGCGAGAGCCGTGAGAGCCCAGATCCTCTCGCTCCGGGAAAGGGAGTTCATATACCTGTCGAGGATGGCTGGGCTTTCAACGATCAAAACCGCCCTCCAAGACCTCCTCCCCCACTTAGCGACCTTCATACTCATCTCCTTCGTCAACTACATGAACGTGGGGATCAACGGGGAGGTTGGGTTAAGCATTCTGGGATTGACTTCGATCAGCATCGTAACCCTTGGCAAACTCCTCTATTTCGCGGCTATAACTCAAGCCTTCCTCTTCGGTCAGTGGTGGACGTTCCTAATCCCCGGGGTTATACTAATCCTCCTCTCAGCATCACTCCTCTTGATAGCCACCGCGATAGATGAAGTGTTCAACCCAAGGCTGAGGCGGATGTGAAATGGATAGGCTGACCCTCAAGAACGTTTCAGCGTACTATAGACAGTTGATCGTCAATAAGGAAGTATACGTGAGAGCCGTCGACGGCGTCTCCCTCTCGGTTAAGAAGGGCGAGGTCCTAGGGCTCGTGGGCGAATCAGGATGCGGGAAAACCACGCTGTCAAAGGTAATGATGATGAACATAAACCCGCCGCTCGAGTTCATAAAGGGCGAAGTCCAGCTTACGCGGAGAGACGGCGAGGTCGTCAACCTCCATAAAATGGACAGGGGCCTCCTCAAAAGCCTCGTGTGGGGGAAGAATATTTCCATCGTGCCCCAGGAAGCCATGTCTGCTTTAATGCCTACTTTAAAGGTAAAGAGGATCGCTTACGACCTCGTGAGAAGCCATGATCCCGACGCGAAGCTCGAGGAAGTTGTAGAGAGGTTGGAGAAGAGGCTTGAAGAGCTCGGGCTCCCTGACTACATCGTCGACCGCTACCCCTTCGAGCTGAGCGGCGGGATGGCTCAGAGAACAGTCATAGCCGTGGCAACCCTTTTGAACCCCGAGGTGATAATAGTCGACGAGCCTACTTCAGCCCTGGACGTGCTGACTCAGCGAATCGTTCTCAAAACCCTCGCCGACCTAATGGTGAAGAGCATAGTCGACTCAATGGTGTTCATAACCCACGACATAGCCGTCGTCAGGCAGATCGCGTCCAGGATAACCGTAATGTACGCTGGCAAAATCGTTGAATCAGCCCCCACGGAGGACATCATTTTCAACCCGCTCCATCCATACACGAAAGGGTTGATAGAATCCATACCCTCGCTGGAGCCGGAGGTGAGGAAGCGGGGGGTGAAATACATCCCAGGGCAACCGCCCCAGCTCGTGAACCCGCCTCAGGGGTGCAGGTTCGCGGACAGGTGTAGCTTCGCGATGGAGAAGTGCAGGAGGGAGGAGCCCCCGTTGATTAAGGTCGGCGAGGGGAGAGAAGTAGCATGCTGGCTGTACGTGGAGAGGTGAGGCGTGCGTGAGAATCGTGCTGGAGACGAAGGGTCTCACCAAGGTTTTCGAGTCAGGGTTTTTCAAAAGGGTGGTGGTCAGGGCTGTGGACAACGTGTCGGTAAGGCTCAGCGAGGGCGAAGTAGTCTCGCTAGTCGGTCAAAGCGGGTCGGGCAAGACGACTCTGGCTAAGATGATACTAAGGCTCCTGGAGCCCACGTCGGGCGACATACTATTCCAGGGGAGAAACGTGTGGAGGGATCTCAAGACTCTCGAGGACTTGAAGTGGTATTGGAGGAACGTTCACGCAGTGTTTCAAAACCCCTACGCCAGCTTCAACCCCTTCTACAAGATAGATCGAGTGCTCCGCCAAGCGCTCATGCTGATCGGGGTTGACCCCGACTCTCCGGAGGGGGACAAGGCTGTTAGGGAAGCTCTTGAAGTCGTGGGGTTGCGCCCTGATGAAACGCTTGGCAAATACCCCCACCAGCTGTCGGGAGGGCAGCTTCAAAGGATCTTGATCTCGAGGGCTTGGATCATAAAGCCGAAACTCTTGCTGGCCGATGAGCCCGTCTCCATGCTGGACGTGTCGACAAGGGGGAAGATCCTCGAGCTATACGATACCCTGCGCAGGAGCCTCGGCACAACCATAGTTTTCATAACACACGACCTCGGCTTAGCCTACGCGGTGTCCGACAGAGTCCTCGTAATGTACAAGGGGAAGATTGTGGAGGAGGGCTCGCCCGATAAGGTGATCCTAAACCCCGAGCACGAGTACACTAAGGAGTTGTTGAAGAGTGTTCCAACACTCTACAAGAAGTGGTCTTAGCGGGGTGGATGCGGGGTGAACGCCATCCAAGCCTACGCGATCATACTCGCGGCAATGGCTGTCCCCGGAGCGCTGGCCTTGTTGAGCAACCACATAAGTGCTCACGCTACGTTGCCGGCCGACCGGTTTGAGCTAACCTGGCTCGAAGACTTCAACGATAATCAAATAGATGAAAACGTGTGGAACTTCAACATCGGCGACGGATGCCCAGACCTATGTGGCTGGGGGAACGCCGAGCTGCAGTACTATCGCAGGGAGAACGCTTTCATCGAGAACGGCAACCTCGTGATCGAGGCAAGGAGAGAGCCCTTCACGGATCCAGAGACCGGGGGGACGTACGAGTACACGTCGGCAAGGCTCGACACCATTGGGAAGCTGGCCATAACCCCGCCGGCCAGGATCGAAGTCAGAGCCAAGCTTCCATTAGGCAGGGGGGTGTGGCCCGCGATATGGATGCTGGGCGAGGAGTGGAGCCTTTCAAACGTTCGAGCATGGCCCTCCTGCGGGGAGATAGATATAGTGGAGCTCATAGGGAGCGAGCCGGACGTAGTGCATGGAACAGTCCACGCGCCGTACTGCTACGGAGGGCGGGGAGTAACCTCACGGTACAGGTTGCCAAGGGGGTTCGACTTCTCCCAGGACTACCACGTCTTCGCTCTGGAGTGGACTGGAGACTACATAGCGTGGTTCGTCGACGGCCAATTGTACCACGTAGTGACTAAGAGGGAGTTTCAAAGCAAGGGTTGCACCTGGGTGTTCGACAAGCCCTTCCACCTCCTCCTGAACATCGCGGTGGGAGGCTACTGGCCCGGTAAGCCCGACAACACTACGCCGTTTCCAGCGAGAATGTACGTAGACTACATTAAGGTATACAAGGTGCTAGAACCCGATCCACTGCTCAGTCAAACCGACGACTCAGACAACGAGATCCTAGTGAGAACTAGGGGCTGGCCCAGCGTCTCCCTGGAGAGGATTGTGAACGGAGACTTCGTCATGCCCGTTAACAAGGACAATAGTCCGTTGTTAAATCCAGACGACTGGTTCCTAGAGGGCAATATCTCGGTCCTAGAAGACGTTAAAACTTCGGGCGGCGTTCTAACAGTGACTATTAAACCGGGACTGGAGAGTGAGACCCTCATAGGTCTATCCCAGCTGCTGTGGGTGAGGCAGAACGTTGACTACGAGGTGAGAGTGAAGGCTTGGAGTAATCAGATATTAAATCTCACGCTGGAAATATCGCTTCCATCAATACCGCGTAAGACGTACTACTCGAGCGTCCTTGAGCTGAAGGAAGCTCCCGAATTATTCAGAGCAAAGTACTCTCATTCAGCTTTAAGCGGCAACGTGGTTCAGTTAACGCTATGGATTCACGCAAAACCAGGTTTGACTGAGAGCCAGCTAGTCCATCTAGACGAAGTAGAGATCTGCCCAGTGGAAGCATGCCCAGCTCCACCGGTCACCGAGACCACGGAGACGACAACCCGGGAGGATAGTGAAACCACTACGCAACCCCCGACCACTACTACTACGGTGACAACGCCTCCACCAGAGACGACTCTGCCGCCTCTCCAACAACCCCAGAGATTCCCCGTCGAGATTGTCGGCATCGTCTCAGCCCTAGTCGCACTGCTCGCAGGCGCCCTATTATTGAAGTTTAAGAGGAAGAGGTAGGCTTGTCGGCTGAAGCATACAGGGGTATAATATTCATCCTCACCTGGTCGCTCGTCCTTGAAGTAGTAGCCATACTACTCCTAGCATCGACGCAAGGAACCGGGGAGATGGTAGCAGGGGTCTCCATTCTAGCGTTGATAACGGGGATTCTACTCGCCTTCTTCGTTCACAAGGCTAGGAGAGCAGTGCTCGAAGAAATAGAGTAGCCTGGAGGGCTTCGCAGGAGTTATTAAGCATCAAAGGCCTTAATTCTCCTCCAAGCCGGAGTTGTAGCTTGATGTCGGTTGGGCTGGGATTCTTCTGCTCCACCTCGCGGAACGAGCTCACGACCAACAGAGTGCTCAGGCTCAGAAACCTCAGCGGGGAGAATGTTTTGAGAATCTTCGAGAAAAACCTCGAGGACTTCAAGGCGCTCCTGAAGATGTCCTGCTCAATGGGCTTAACCATCTTCAGGCTTGGATCAAACATAATCCCATTAGCCTCGAGGCCGGAGTTCAGGGAGGAGTGGTTTCAAGAGATCGAGGAGAGGTTGAGGAGGGCGGCGCCCCTCGTCAAGGAAATGGGGGTGAGGATAACCATGCACCCCGGTCAGTACGTGGTTTTAAACAGCCCTAGAAGCAGTGTTGTCGAGAGCTCGCTTAGAGAGCTTGAATACCACTTTCGAGTTCTCGACGCCCTGGGCGCTGGGGCGGAGGGAGTGGTAGTGGTCCACTTGGGAGGGGTTTTCGGCGACAAGGCTGAGGCCTTGAAGAGGTTTAAGAGAACAGTCGAGGATAACCCGTGGCTCAGGAGGAGGCTGGCCGTTGAAAACGACGAGAGATACTACACCGCGTCCGACGCGCTGAGCACTGCGGAAGACCTAGGCATCCCCGTGGTCTTCGACCACTACCACCACACCCTAAACCCCTCGGCCTTCGACATGGACAGGGTATTCGAGACCTGGAGGAACACCACTCCCGAGTTCCACATCTCCTCCCGCCCCGACAAGCCCCACAGGTTCGGCGAGCACGGAGACTACGTGAAGCCGGAGGACTTCCTCGACATGCTCTTCATGATAGGGGGGCGCGGCCCGGTCGACGTGATCGTTGAAGCAAAGAAGAAGGAGCACGCTGTGAAGAGACTCATCAGCGAGCTAGAAAAAGCCGGAGTTAGGCTACGAGAACCGCCTTGCGTGGCTTCTTACTCGACAAGTGGGATTTGAGACCAGGGTTAAATGTGAACGGCGGAGTCAGGTCACACTGAAATTTACATAGTTTATTTGGAATCTATATAGTTTTCGAATTTTTTATTTATAGCTAACAGCTCGTATTCGCTTCTCCTGGAGTGGAATGATGAGGTTCGCCTTGAAAACAGGTGTAGCGTTGGTAATTGCGGCGATAGCTGTAGGCGTTGCGGTGGTCGCCGTCTTTAACCCGTTTTCGCTCAAGCCGGAGGGAGAGTACTTGAGGCTTAACGTTCAGCTAACCGGGGCCGGGTAGCGTTCTAGTATCCTCAGATAGCTGAGTGGGCTTCGAGGTTTCAAACCGTGCTTTTCAACCCATTTCTTAGGGAGGGATACTGTGAAGGTCGACCCGCCGGTCAGTTGAACCCGTCTAAGGATCCTAGTCAAACACCACACCCTGAGAGGATCCGCGCGGACCCGGGGGGCCAGCTACTTTATGTGAGGGATTTCAAGGGTAATAAAGCAGTGGGGACCAGCCACCCAGCCCGCGGCCTAATATAGGTCGATGCCGAAAAGCGATCTGGCAAGGCTTCCGAGGAAGTAAAGGAGGAACGCTATTCCGAGCACTAGGGTGAGCGTTAAAGCGAACTCCTTGGCGAAGCTCTTGCCGTGTAGGACTGCGGTGTAAACGGAGAGGTATGCGGTGATGCTTATCGAGACCAGTAGCATGGTTGAGAAAGCCATTGATATGTCCTTTAGGATGAAGTATGGAGCGGCGAGGGCGATAGTGACGGCTAGGTAGGCTACGAGCGTGTACAGTGCTGATGCGAGAGGATTCAGCCTGCCCTCCTGCCTAGCCTGGTTAAAGGATGCGACGCCCATCGATATCGACGCTGTCAACCCCGCTAACCCGCCCATTAAACCCGCCGTCAGCGTGTCGTTGAGCACTCCTAGCGCTCCCGTGTACACGCCCGTGAGCTCTATCAGCGCGTCGGATAAGCCGAGGGTTATGGAGCCAATGTACTTCACCCTGTTCTCCCCGATGCTCTGGATGAACTCCTCCTCGTGCCTCTCCTCCTGCTCGATCATTTCGGCAACCATGTCCCTGAGGTCGGGCCGCTCCTCGGAGATCCTCCTGTAGAGGGATGAGGCATCCTTCTCCTTCGACTCGATGATCTTCATCACGACCGTCAAGCCGAATGCGAGGAGCAGAACCAGGTAGACCAGGGTCTTCACCCCGCTGAGACGGCTTCTGCACTCGCCGACAATGCTTCTCCAGAACAAGTAGTGGCTGTGCTCCTCGGCGGATGCCCTGGCTAGAACGCTCCTGGTCTTCCCTCCTATCAGGGGGGCTCTGCTCAGGGCCTGGTAGATGAGGTGGGATTCATACTCGTCCACGCACGCCTCGACCAGCGGGCTCGCACGGGTCATCACGCCTCCCTCGTTCAACGGGTTGCAGGGGTTGTGAGCGGGCGAAGCCATTACTGCCTATCTATCCGTGCAGAGCTTATTGTACGTTTCCACTATCCTCCGCTCCAGGTCGTCGAGATCGATCCCGAGCACGACATATTCCCTCAGCCTGCTGAGAACGCTCCTTATGCACTCGGCTGAGCCGCAGCCGATGACCCCGCCTTCGACCTCGTCGAGGGCTTCTTCAGGGTTGATGAAGAAGTCGCCCGTCAACCTGAAGAATACCACTCGGCAGTCTTCCACGCGGAGCTCTATCGAGACCGTCTTACCGTACCTCACAACCTCCTTGTACTCCGGCATCGAGCCTACCTCCGGAATATCCACTTTGGATCCAAGTACTTCTCCCGCAGCTTGGAGGCCGCTTCAAGCTCCTGCTCGCCGTAGCCGCTCACGTAAGCCTGCCTCCCCAGGGCCTCCGAGAAACCCTTGACCAGGGCGGCGGCCAGCTCGCTCACATCCACCTCTCCGATCGCCTCCCTCAGGGTTATAACTCTATCCCTGATGCTTCGAACCCCCTTAGCCTCCAGCTTGCTGCTGGGAACGATCAGCGCCTTCTCGAGGACGTCCACGTTGGTCGCGTACATCAGCGTTCCATGCTGTAGCAGGGTGTCCTTCCTCCGCGTCTGAGCGCTCCCCGATATCTTCCGCCCTTTCACGACGATGTCGTTTATCGGCGCGAACTCGGCCTCCACGCCCAAGTACCTGAGGGCTCTCACCAGCCCGCTGCAGAGGATCCTATAGCTCTCCATTACGTCCCTCAGGTCGCCCGTTATCTTCATCACGACGCTGTAGGTAAGCTCGCCCTCCGAGTCGTGGTACACTGCGCCCCCGCCCGTAATCCTCCTAGTGTAGTGGATGCCCTGGGCGTTCAAGTAGTCGAGGTTCACCGAGTCGCGAACCGCCTGGAAGTAGCCAATGGTTACGGCGCTCGGCTTGAACCTGTATATCCTCAGCGTGTCGGGGATGGCGCCGGACAGCCTCAGGTTCAGCAAGGCCTCGTCTATAGCCATCTGCCAGTAAGCGTCGCGCCCCTCGAGGTCTAGGATGGTCCTCAGGCTCAAGCAGACACCGCTAAGAATATAATAAGACCCGGAGTTTTATTCCTAAAGTATGAAAGCTTGCGAGTGATGGGATGAGCGGCATACAGGTTAGAGCATCAGCGGGCACGCTGGCCCTGCTTGGCCTCACCGGGGAGTTCAGAATAGAAGAGCTCCCCGCCACCGCCTACCTCCTCCAGCACTCTCCGGAGGGTTGCAGGGCGGGCTGCGCCTTCTGCATGCAGTCGCGCAGGCTCCACAGCGCCCACGGAGGGATCAGGCTCGGGAGGGTCACATGGCCTGCTGTCGAGCTGGGAGTCCTCCTCGACCATTGGAGGAGGGTCTTCAAGAGGCTCTGCCTGCAGACGGTTGTAAAGCCGATGTTCCACGAGGAGGCGCTGGAGATAATCAGGCGGTTCAGGAGCAGGGACCCGGACACCCCCGTCTCGCTGGCTATAACGCCGGTTCCGATCAGCGTTTTAAAGGAGGCTAAGGCCCTCGGCGTCGACGCCCTCGGGATAGGGCTGGATGCCTCCACCAGGGAGCTCTTCGACAAGTGGGGTAAGCCCTACAGCTGGGGCACGTACCTGAGGTTTATCGAGAAAGCGGTCGAAGTCTTCGGGAAAGGAAGCGTTTACGTCCACGTCATCGCGGGGCTCGGCGAGGAGCTCAGCGATATCGTGGGCATCATGAGGCATGTGTACAGGGCCGGGGGGAGGATAGCACTGTTCAACCTCGTTGACCAGCGCGGCGGGTCGAGAGTCGAGGTGGGCAGGTACAGGTTGATCCAGATAGCAAGACACCTCTTAGAGCTGGGCCACGACCCCCTGGAGTACTTAGACCTCGAGGGGCTCAGGTTGAAGAAGAAAATCCCCTGGGACCTCCGGGACGCGTTCAAGACCTCCGGTTGCCCCGGCTGCAATAGGCCGTTCTATAATGAGAGCCCAAGGGGCGCGCTCTACAACATCCCCTCCGATAGAGCGCTCGAGGCTTACTCGGAGAAGCTGAGGCGCGAGCTCGCCGGGATAGGTGTGTTGGATTGAAGGCTTTCACGCCGGTTAGAAAGTACCGCGCGGTATCGTTGACCGGCGCGTGGTGCGCGCTGAAGTGCTCGCACTGCGGCGGAAGGTATCTGCGGGGCATGACGCCGGTCACCCCGGAGACCATCGTAGGGGTTGTAGAGGAATTATGGAGTCAAGGGGTGAGAGGGCTCCTCGTGAGCGGCGGGTTCCGGGAGGACGGGACCCTCCCGATAGAGCCGTACTTGAAGGGGTTGAGAGTCGTTAAGGAGAGGTTCAACCCGTTCATCAGCGCCCACCTAGGCTTAATCAATGATAAGAGGTTGCTCAGCGACTTGGCCGCCGTGGTCGACCTAGTGGATTTCGAGCTCGTCTTGAACGACGAGTTCACGAGGAGGGTTAGGGGGCTGAGCGTTCCCCGTGAAAAATACGTTGAAGCACTGACCGCCATGAGGGAGGCAGGGCTCGACGTCGCCCCCCACGTGTACATCTGGCACCCCTGGATCACGAGGGATGAGGTTGCGGAGTCTCTCCAAACCCTCGCGGAGAACAACATCAACCGCGCGGTGCTGCTGGTCTACATACCTCCAGAGCCCGGGGGAAGCGTGCCCTTGGACGAGGTGGTTGAAAACATAGAGTACGCGAGGAGCACCTACCCGGGGGAGCTATACATGGGGTGCATGAGGCCCTGGAGCATTAAGAAGAGGCTCGACGAGATACTCGTTGAAAAACGCCTCGTCGACCGGATAGCTAATCCACACCCCGGGGCAATCGGCAAGGCCTCGAGCGTGGAGAGGTACGACGCCTGCTGCAGCGTCCCCGACAGCAGGCTCGGCGAGTTCAAGATCCCGTAGCGGAGCGAGAAGAAGTCTCAGCTGAGAGCCGGGGAAACATGCTGGCGCAGGCGTGTCCTAGACCCGATGCTTCGAGGAAATGCCTGCAGGCGGGTCCGCAATGCCCAGGCGTACTCGTCACCTATCACCCTGGCCTGGGCCGAAGAAAAGGAGCGCGTACTCCTCCTCCCTCTTCTTCTTAACCCTCGGGAGCTTCTCGTAAAACTCGCATATAGTAATCCACTCCGACTCGTCCCCGCTGCCCAGGCCCGCTACGTTGCAGACGATGTACTCCCCGGGGCTGGACTCAGCCTCCCTGGTCTCCTCCGGCGTCAGCTCCGCCACGAGCACCTTGTCCAAGTGGCTCTTAACCTCCACCTTGTACCTGGCGAACCCCCCGCTACCGGGGCACTCGACCAAGAGGTCGAACGGGTTTGGCTTAGACACGTATCTCTCGAGCACCCTGCACCCTTTTTCAGCGAACATTTTCTCCACGAGACGGGTGCTCGCCTCCTCCATCCACTGCCTCTTCTCAAGGGGGAGCGAAGCCCTGTACTTCTCGTAATCACGTATGGACTGGGCGCCGAAGACCCTAACGACGGGGTCCTGTATTCTCGGTTTAAGCCTGGCCAGGTCTTGAAGAACCACACCAGATGCGTCGGCAAGGTTTCTCCTCTTCCTCTCAAGCCTTTCCCCGATCCTCAGGTTGAACCTGTTGGCGAGCAATTCAGCCTGCTTCCTGAACTCGTCGATTTCTCTTTCGCTCAACGGCTTCTCGGCTTTGAAAACCATGGCTCTCCCCTCGGCGGCATGGTCGACGATCCATTCAATAGCTTTCAATCCGTGGATGAGACTCCACCCGCCATTCCTCTTCAACGCTAGCAGAGGGGTCGCGTACTTGACTACTCCCTCGCCGACAAATTCGACAACTCCAACGTAACCTTCCTCGATGCCCGGGTCGTTGATGATTAAAACGTAGTCGCTGGAGAAGCCTGCCTCTCCGCTACTAACGAGTTCTTCGAAAAGCCTCAGGATCATCCATGGCAGATCTCCCCCGGCTCCTCCGAGAAGCTTCCTATAGGTCTTTTCAACTGCTCTCTCGAAGCAACTCCTGTCTGGGCAACCCGTGAAGTCTTCAACATAGCTTTTAACATACTCTATTTCATCGTACCGCGGAGCCAACCCCTCCCACATCTCCTTAACCTCTGAGACCATTTCCAAGAGCTTCCTGTAAGCATCGTCTAGGCTTAGACGGGGCTCCTTGTAGTAGGATTCATAGTACTGTGATAATATGAGTCCAATGCTCTTCTCCGATATCATTAGAACCTTTTCACCGGGTTTAGCGTCTGTAACACGTAGCTCGAGGACTCCCCCAATGCTCCGAGGAGGTATCTTCTGCTCGAACATGTTTAAGATCTTGAGGACTAGCTTAGTGTAGAACTCGTAGTCCGGTCCAACATCCCTTACGAAGTCTAGTACTGCGCAATTCCTCCTCTGCCTGAGCCTGTAAACCCTTCCGATCCTTTGCTCCCTTCTCACAGGGCTCCACGGGACGTCGTAGTTGACAACTATGTTGAACTGCTCTAGGTTCAGGCCTTCGGAGGCAACATCAGTGCTTACTAACACCTTGAGCACGCGCCCCTTCGAGCCGACGACATCATCTATCGACTCGACTAGGTCGGGGATCAAGTGCACTATCTCCTGGTTCGCCGAGGACAGCTTGATCAAAAGTATGCGCCTGCCCTCCCGCTCCAATAGGATGGTTGCGGAGCTGAGGATTTCAGCATAATTCCTTCTGAACTCTCCGCGGGCTTCTTTCTCCGAGACCCTTCTCAAGGCCTCATATATTGCTCTATCCTTCTCGGCATGCGCATCCGTGAATCCTTTCGACTTGAAGAATTCAACGAGCTTACTATACAAGTAGCATACAGTGTCATAGTACTCGCTGAAAACAATGTAATCTCCCTTCAAGACGTCTGGGAGATCCTTGTGGTCCATTAAAACCTGGTATAGGAGAAGGGCGAGAGCGTTGAAGCCTGGGTCGCCCTTCTCATAGAGTTCTTGAAACACTAGCGAAAGCCTCTGCGCCTTCTCAACCACGTCCTCAGGGAGGGAGTCGGCGAGCCCTGATAAAACCTCCTCGACGACTTCATCTATCCTCTTCTCCAAGGCCCTCTCAGACGGCAGCTTGGACAAGGGTCGTCCAACGCTGCGATTGCTCACTACTTTGGAAAAAGTCTTAAGGAAGGAGTATGGGCTTGAGAGAGCGCGCTTTAAAACGAGGACTTTGACCAACCCGTACGCTCTCGTGTCGAGGCGTTGAAGGATGCTGGACAATACCTCCCCAAGCTCCTCGTAAACCCCCCGGTGCTCGCCCAGCTTAACGATAGCCATGAAGGACTCGAGATCGGTGAACTCCTTCCTACCCTCTAGATGATTTACATGCTCCTTCATCCTACGGTAAACGAGGTAGTTCGACGCGTTCTCGTAGAAGCTCCTCCTAGCCTCCTCATCGCTTACCAGCTTCTTCAACTTCTCCTTGTGCTCGGGGATTAGGAGTGAAATCCTCTTCAACATGTCCTTGTGTGAACCTCTTGAAGGAGTAGCGGAGAGTAGTAGGAGGTGACGCGCCCTCTCGCACAGCGGGCTGAGCCTGCTAGTCCTCACAGTATCCCTCGCGCCCGCGAAGTTCAACTGGTGTGCTTCGTCAACTATCACAAGATCCCAGTTTATACTGGAGACTATCTCGTAATATGGCTGGAACCGGCCCCACGCGTGCTCGTCTAGACCGCTCTTCTTAACCAAGTCTATTGAAGCTAGAAGGATGAACGGGTCGCCTGCTTCGGCAACCCTCTCGAGCTCTCTCTCGACCTCGTCGACGTTTTTCCTCGTTAAACGCTTAATCCTCCCGGGGGAGTATAAGAGGTCCTTGATCTCGTGGTGCATCCACTGCTTTATAAGAGTCCTCGGAGCCAGCACTAGGATCTTCTTCGCCTCGCCCGTGGCGAGAAGGTATTTCGCCACGCGCAGTGCTTCAATGGTTTTGCCGAGGCCCACTTCATCGCCAACTATCACTCTCACCCTTCTCCTCGGGACAGCGTCGAGGACGAGCTGAACCTGGTGGAGGTAGTTGTAGTAGGGCTTCCTAGGGATCTCGGGACCCGGCGGACTCGCCAATGGATTATAGAAGACGTTGAAGAAAGGATTGTACTTGTACATTGGCTCTAGGAGTCTCCCGAGGAGGTGTTTGAGAAAAAGCGATGGCTCATCTAGCACGAGCAGTACCCTCTAAGCATGCGTGTGAATCGTTTCTGATCAGTGATTCTCGAGAGCTCCCAGAGAACGTCTATCAGGGGGCTCACCGAGTCTATGCTAGACCAGCATTTCGCCAGGCAGTCCGCCTTGGCAAGCGACTTAATGTTGGAAACACTGTAAGCGTGGAAGAGGAAGAGCTTGAAATGCCTGTCAACGAGCCTGTTGAAAGAAACCCTTACGACGCCCTTCCCGCTCTTCTCGAGCCTGACGTACCCGTGCCTCACGAGGCTCTGGTTGTATATGAGCCAGCGGGTGATGTGCTCGGGGCTCGAGATCCTCTTCAACCTAGCGATCACGCGTCCCTCCTCGTAAACCGTCGCCAAGTAGTATGGGCGGGCCGCAGGCACAGGGGCGATCACGAGCTTCAGAACAGGCTTATCCTTTCCGCTCGCCAACGCTAAACCCTCCTGCACTCCCTAATCTTGAACCGGCTTATCGATACTAATGGGGTGAAGGGGTCTGCCAGCTTACTCCTAATAGCGGCGGAGGACTTAAGCGCTGAAACCGTCAGCCCCGTCAGCTTAATGTCGACGTCGACAACGTCTCCCTCAACCCCTAGGGACGCGATCACTTGGGACAGCTTCCTAGCGCCGGCGTTCTTGAACACCACGTGGAACTCCTCGCTCCCGGCTCCAACCTTCACCTCGCCCGACGCTACGACGCCGTGCTTGGATGCCTCGCTCAAGAGCTCCGCGAGGACGGGTACAACGCCCTTCTTCAAAGACCCCTTGATGTTCAGCTCGACAATGCTGATCTCGCCCGCGGGGTAAGCTGTTTCAACACGCTCCCTCATCTTGACAGGGTCCTCAAGCCTCTCCACACACACAACGCCCCTAACCCTCACAGCAGCGACGTGGACCGGGGGAGACCTATAGCTACCTTTCGGGTCCTCTGCTCTGACCAAGACCATGTATTCTCCGGCGCCTCTCAGGGCCACTTCAGCAGCGAATGACTCCCCGGTCTTCACGTTCTTCACATCCTCGCCGACTACTCTGCCGTCAAGGCTTTTCGCCTCCAATACCACTCTAGCTGGCAGCGCCTTCTCATCGGATTCGACAACGCCTTCAACCCTTACTCTCACCTCATCGTCAGCGACCAGCTCCACGGGCTTATCCTGGAAGACTTGCCCGCCAACCCTCAGGATCCTTGGAGTGAACACGTGCGGAGGAGTCTCCTCCTCAAGCACCACCGGGTTCCTCGATAACGCGTCGACGAGGTCGGATTCGCTTCTAAACCCGGCTATGAACTCGTTGAAGTCCCTCGGGCCCTCGGGAGTGTAGACGGTGAGTCTTCTCACAACCCTCTCGCCCGGCCTAACCTCCGCCTTCCTCCTCAACTGCTCAACATATTCTCTCACGACCATCCTTGGCGAAACCGCCTCGAGGTCAACTAGTTCAACCCTCATCCTCTCCAGCTCGAGCTCCACGTCTCTCTCCCAGTCGTGAAGCAATCCTCCTCCGGCAAGCTTAGTCTTGAGCAACTCGCTGGCTTGCTCACTAGTATACGGGTGTTTAAGCCACAGTATGGTTGAACCATACTTGAAGGCCAAGAGGTTGTTGCTGTAAGCATCTTTCAACGCTTCCTTGAAATCGGCGAAACTGGTTAAGTGAGGCTTCACCTTGGAGGAGTAGAGAAGCTGGCTCCACATATCCACCATTCTGATCGGCTTCTTCAAAGAGTAGTCAACATCCCACAGTGCCTCCCAATCCTTGAGCTGATCATAAATGCTGCTCCAAGTCCACGAGAGCGGAACCCCCCTTCTCTCCAAAACCCCTTCGAGAAGCCTGACGAGGCTGGATAGGTCAACGCCCTCCTCTCCCACGGGGCGGAGATCAACGTTGAAAACGCTCTTCCGCGACCCTGCGACCACTTTCTTGAGGACAGTGAATAGAGACGTGGCCAACTGCTTCTCGAGCTCATCCTGCATTGTTCGAAGAGTATTCAACACGTGATCCAAGTACTCCCTGCCAACCACTCTCTCCAAGTATTCTTTCTCACTCCTCATCTCGGAGACTACCTTGAGGAGCTTCAACAGGTTTTTAATGTAATCTCTGGTGTTCGAAGGCTCAGGGCCGATTATCCTCCTATACTTCTCAGTGTAGAATAATCCTAGACTAGATGGATCGGCTGAATACTCCGGGAGAAGGAGAACCACATTATTCCTCTTAAGCACGATGTCCACAAGCTCCTCCGGGGGATCAGCGAGCCCCAGGTATATGAACAACACTGGGTCACTGGTTCTCGAAACCTCTGTTTCAACGCTCTCTTCGATGTCCCGCACTCTATCCGTGTTTATCGGGAAGACCCTCCTGATCTTTCTCCCCGGCTTGAATGATTGCTGGTTGACGAAGTTCTCTAGCCTCCTCAAAGCATCGAAATCCGTTGCATCAAGATACCTCTGTCTAACGATGGCTGCTAGATCGGGCATGGCAGCGTAGAATACTCTGCCGTCATAAATTGTCAAGTAGGTTGAAGAGTTCATCAACTCGTCTATAGAGTTTGCGACGTCGGCTGAGGGAGCATCACGCATTGCGAGAGGATCGTATACTATGACTGGGTAGTGGTTTTTAACCGGGTAGTATTTCAAGACGTCCGAGCCCTTTCCGCCTCCCCCTGGTATGGTGGCTATCCATATCGTTCGCGCTAGTGCCCCCTTAACCAGGTTCAACAGTTTTTCACGGCTCAACTGGGCTTCAGTAGTCCATATGTACTGCTCCACTAGCTCGGAATACCTCTTAACGTCCTGCTCATATATCCTGTTTAAATCAGCCTCTAACTGAGCCATCAATCCGTGTGTAAGCTCTGTTCTAAACTCTTGAACATCGAGTGGTATGAGCCATGGAGTTATCAGTGAGACCAGAGGGTCTCTGCCCCTCTGGTTTCTCAGGGAGTACAAGTGCCTCAGAAGCCTGGCAGTATAGGCCAGCAGATTCCTCGTCAAGCCAAGCTCGGGGTTCCTCGCCGCTATGTTCACTATGATCTCTATGAAATACGGGTGGAAGGGATACGTTTCTTCAACCTTCTTCTGAAGCTCATCCGGACTCCCGTACTTGGCTTTAACGGATTGTTCGAACCCGGTGTCCTTTGACACTTTTTCTTTAAAGGCGTTGGAGATGTGGAAGGCTTGCTCGGCAGACTCCCTGCTGTACGCATTTTCGAAAAGCCTTTTCTTGAAAACCTCGGCGATATCCTTCTTAAACTCTAACGGGGGAATATACTCTGGACCAACTCTCCTCAACATCTGGTCGATGTTGTACACGTATTCAGGGTGCTGGTAGCCCTTTGCGATAAAGCCTTCTCTATACTCGGCTGGAAGCGTCACTACTAGTACCGTGCCCGGCGTATCGTTAACGGCTTCAGCTAGGTCTCTCAAGAACGATAAGAAGTTGCGGCTGTACCCGCTGTGCTCCGAGTCGATCCTCACGGCGTGAGTCACGTACTCTACTGCTTCATCCACTAGGATTAGGACTCTCTTTCCCCTCAAGATCTTCCTTAATACGTCCACGCGCGGCGTATAGTGTAGCTCGTCTGCTTCTCTAACACTCTCATATTCTCCTAGAAGGAAGCCCAGGAGGCCCCATGGAGTGTAGATCTTGACGCCGTCAATGATTACAGGCTCCTTCGGGCTAGGCGCTAGCGCCTTGGTATCCCCTACGATTGCGACAACGTGTATTTTAGCCCCTCCTAAACCATCGATAGCGTGCTTCAGCCCGCGCTGTAACTCCTCATCGTTCCCGACGAATTTGGCAACTCCAACACCCCTCTCATTGTATAGTTTAGCAATGTAGTAGAGGGTTGCAAGAAGGTGGGTCTTACCCCCGCCCAAGTAGCTTGGTATGATCAGCACTCTCGATCCAATGTTAAACCGCTTACCCTCCTCGCCTACATAAAGGCTCGACGCGCCGGCCAACCCGCCCATTACTTTCAAAATCACTCTTTTCATTGAGTTGCTTACATAAGTTCTCTTCAAGAACTCCACGTGGTTGAGCAATGGGTTATCCTGGAGGCTCCTAGCCTCTTCGACCCTGTCCCGTAGCTCATTGTATAGGTATATGTCGGATAGCCTCAGGTTCTCGACAATGTTGCCTTCTAAAACCTCTCTGTGAGGCTTTAAAACGCTTGTGAAAGGCTTGATGTTAGAAGTAGTCACGCAGGGTCACCTCTCTCCTAGGCCTAGGAATGTTCGAACCCACATATTCTAAGATCCTTCTAGCTAGCTCGGCCTCGGGGTCCCCCTCTAGGGTTGCCAGCGCCTTGGCGAGCTCCACTGCCTCGGCCACGAGCCCGGGGTTGGCGGTGTAGAGCTTCTCATAGTATTTTGCGAACACGTCCTTGGGTTTGAGAGAGTAGAGCATTAGGGCGTGGACAACGTGCACTGGGCTTTTGAAGCTCGAGGGATTGTCGGCGTCGACGCCGTGTTGCCTTAACACCTCGGAGAGCTCGAGCTCGTCGTTGGCTTTCACGGGCTCTATCAGGATGTAGGTTTTCCTGCTTGCCACCTCTGTCTCATCCTCCCTGCCGTACGCCTTGATTACCATCCTCCTAGTGAAGTCGTCGAGCGCCTTCAGGGTTGAGGATTCTCCTCTCAGCCCGTAGCTCAGCAGTATCAAGTCGCTGCTCGACGCCAGCCTCCTCCCCTGGGGGCTCTTTGGGAAAACCTTCTTCACCAAGAAGTAGAATATCGAGTCGCTGCTCGTTAACTTCGCGCCCGTGGCCCTGGCGTAGGCCTGTGAGAGTATTTCGGCCGCGAGCTTCACTATCTCCTCGGTGGCTAATGGCCTGCCGTTTCTAACCGGCCTCCCACGCCTCGTGAGGAGGCTGAGGACGTACGCGTAGCTCATGACGTAGACTGTGACCCCGTGGATCTCGGTGGCGACCCCGTTTCCAGCCTTGGCTAAAGCTTCTTCAATCCTCCTCAATCCCTGGGAAGCCGCCTCGACCAGCTCATCATACTTGGCCGATAAGTCAAGGGGTTCCCCGCCCTCAGCCCTCCTCCACGAGACGACGATGCTGGCGGATATCGCCGCCTTCCCCCGGGCTACAACGCTCTCCTCGCTCTCGGTTAAAACGGGGAAGGCGTCGCTGGGGTAGACCCCGTTGTCGAGCCCGGCGTCGATGAGGGATGCCCACGCGTCCGGGGAGCTCTGCGCGAAGTAAGTCACGATCAACCCGTTATCTTTCAACTTAGAGGTCATCGACCTGAAGCTCGCCGTGAGCAAGTGCCTGAAGACCCTCTCGCAGTCCTCGGGCGAGGAGGCCTGTCCGAAGTGCTGGCACCTGCCCTGGCTGAGCGAGACCTCCCTGCTCGCAAACCACTGCCACTGCGTGGGAACCTCGACCTCGTTGCTGAAGAACAAGTCCCCGTGGAACCTCGGCGCGAGCACAGCCCCGTTGCTATCGCTCAAAGCCCTCTTGAGCCAAACGTAGTAGAAGTCGCTTAGCTCAGCATAGGCAACATCGTCCCTGTAAGGCGGGTCCGTAACGATCAAGTCGAACCTCTCATCCCCGAGCCTGCCGAGAACCGTGGCATCATCCAGCACAACCTCGACACGACTAGGACTACCCGAGACGGCGCTGATGAGGTAGTCAATGGCTTCAACAATACTTCTCGTTAACATGGTTTCGAAAGTTCCTGAGTAGTTGGAGAATGGGCAGTATTCACCCCAGTTCCAGACCATGGCTATACCTCTCATGGCTAGAGTATGTGCCGCAATTAAATAGGATAACTGCCATCCAGACTCCATGGAGTTGTAATCAGCATGTTTGCATAGCGCTATTGCTAGGTATGTTGTTATTGCTTCTGCGTATTTGTGTGCTTTCTGCTTGTCCCAGCCCTGCTTCAGCTTCTCCTCCTCCACCCTCCTACCGGCTTCGCGTACCAGCTTGACTAGTTTCACCAGGGTTAGGAGTTGGCGCGGGTTGAAGAGCTTGAACCACTTGTTGAAGCCGTAGGCTATAACCCATATGCTTCTTCCTTCATACTCTGGTATTGGCTCTGTTGGTATGTCTGGGTCTCCCCACATCTGCTTGAGCTTTTCCAGCGCTCTCCAGAGCTTTTCGCTGTCCTGCTGTGTTGCGGGCTCGAATGCTAGGTTTTTACCGGCGGCTTCTGCCTTGACTTTTACGAGTATTCTCGGCCTCGCCGGCGAGTTCTTTAATTCATCGAGGGTTGCTTCCCCCTTCAGGTATTTCTCGAGGTTTTGATTCCAGGTTTTCAGGGATTCTTTCATGATCCATTTCTTATTGTTTCCCTTGAGCCTTGCGTGGCAGTGGAGGCATGCGGCGTCCTGGTTTCTAGCGTTTATGTTCGGCTCCCCGTTGAGGGCTGGGTCCCCTACTCTGTATTCTCTCCCGTTCACGCGGACTCCTACTGTCTTGTTTCCACGAGTTATCGGCTCTGCCTTGGAGAGGTCCTCGCTCCCGGTCAGGTCGACCACTCTTATCTCGACTCCATCGCTTCCCTTCTCGCTCGTCATCCAGGCTAGTGCTTTGAAGCCTTTCTCGCCCTTGACCCTTGCCAGCCACCAGTTCCCTATCAAGGGGGTGTACCTGCCGCAGTAGGGGCATTTAACCTCCCAGGACCCGATGTAGACGGCTGTTTCTCCATCGTAGAGTTCTTTTAAATCGGGGTCGTTCCTCAACCCCTCTACGACCCGCTTGCCCCACTCCTCCACATCCTTGACCAGCTGGTCTCCCAGTCCTTCATCGGACGCCCATTTAGGGTATTCGAGGACTGCTCTTAGGAAAACCACGGCGGACGGAAGGAGCTCGGATGCCACAACCCTCCCGACCCCGATCCTGATGGCTTCTAGGGGGATCGAGCCGAAGCCCGAGAAGGGGTCGAGGAGGCTGGCGCTTCTTATCCTTTCCTGCACGTTCTTGTCGAGCAGGTGTATGCTGGGGTTAAGGTAGTGCGGGGTTTTCGAAAACCTCCCCCTCCCCTCGTAGGAGGGGTATGCTATCCTGAGGAATCGCTTGGGGTCGAAGCCCTCGCCGAGGAGGCTTGCCAGTATGACGGCCCTGGCTGAGGCGAGGGGCTTCCTGGTCCACCAGAAAACCATCTCCCAGAACGGGGGGCGGCCGGGCCCCTTCTCCTTGGCGCTCGCAATGTTTACTTCTTCAACCGGGAAGCCGTTGCTCTCTAAGAAGGAATCCGCAGAATTCATACGCTGATTCACATCCATCAATACGTTGCGGTAAGCTGACAAGTTATATTATTCGTGCAGGTTAAAATCATTTTGCGAATTAGTACCAAGTGTTGATGAACGGACTCGTTTTTGATTGCGAGTCCCGTGGAAACGCGTATTAATTTGCCCTGCTTCACGGGCATGCCGTAGATGTCTGACACGGATTATTTGAATTAGAAAGGGAGTTCACCACCGGGCTTCGAGAGCAGAGCCGACTCCCCGTATACGATGAGCTCTGAATAACTCACTCTCTTATCTCTCGCCCCTTCTTCAATAGCGTGTCCGCGTGAAATAGTATCACTAGGGCTGTGAAGACCGTCAGCGCGAAGGGATAGCTCTCGTTGAAAACCCTGGTTTTCTCCACTAGCAGCGTGCACTCCAGCCCTATTCTCCCCGTTGCAAGCTCTTTCTCAGGGTTGAGCGTTACGTTCTCCACAGGGTATAGGATCAAAGTTTGCCTTGTCTTGAAAGAATCGCATCCCTCGAACCCGCCCATCAACACGGTGTAGCAGAGCTGGCACTGGTAGCTCGTGTAGACTAGTTGTGTATTCTCATATTGGCTCACTCCTATCGCGGCAGCGGAGATTGACAAGTAGGCTAGGGTTGAGACCAGGACGACCACGATTACAGTATATACTGTTTTAGGAATCCCCGTCCAAGCCTTCCCCTTGCGAACCCCTATTGCATACCCTGTTGCGAACGACAATGCCACCGCCAGGATAACTGTGGAAACCATTAAGCCCTGCTCCTGGATGCCCAGTAGAGCATGCAAGCCCGCGTAAACTATCGCGAGCCATAAGCATGAAACGTTAACGCGTCTAACACTCCCGAGGATTTTAACAAACCCTGAGAACCCGGGGCGCCCAGAGGATGCCGCGAGACCCCACAGGGCTGCAACACCTCCCCCCATCCCCGTGACAACCGTCTTAACCCTGCCTGCTTGAAGCATCCAGAGGGATTCGTAGAGGAGGAACAAGGCTGAGCCGGCCAGCAGAGTGGCGAGCAAGACCCTGGTCTTGAAGAAGCCTGAGGCAATCCTCGAAGCCAGGTACAGGAAAAACGAGTCGACGATCAGGAGCAGTATTGACTTGTAAGCGAAGAAGGAGGCAAAGAGCTCAAGCCAGCAGTCGAGGGACACGAGGCAGTAGGGGGTGAGGAGAAACGAGTAGTACCACCCCGTGTTAACAGCGAGAAAAGCCACTCCCCCGATACCCAGTAAAACCAGTGAAGCGCCTGCCGGGAAGAAACTTTCCGAGTCCAAGCTTCAACACATTTAAGAGAATGAGCATCTCCGCTTATAATCAGTCTCGTATGACTCTACATCATGTTCAACGACTAAAAATATCGAGCACGATGCATCTAAGTCGAACTTAGATTGGTGAGATGTAAATCACGTCAAATTGTGACTGACAAATTCTATTCTCAAATGGGAATTCAAACTTTACCATATTGCTTCAGAAGCGGCTTGGTTTAAAGCATGTATGATAGATCTATGGAAGAGGAAAGAATGAAATCCATTGTCAACGGAGTTGTGCGAGCAGTTAAGGAATTAATTGAGTCTCTGCTATTCTCGCTAGTTCTTGGAGCATTATTTAGGATCTTGCTTGGTAAGATCGGCGTTATCATATATCTAATACTGAGTGTTATATCCTCTATCGAAATCGTTGAAAGAATGAAATACTGGCCCATAGGGTATCTAGCGGGCTACTTGTTAGCAGAAATGTATATTGTAAAAGCTATGCCTGATCCACTAGAGATCCTTATCTTTTCAGTAGGATTGATTTTCCTATTCATCAAGCTCTGGAATAATGTGTTTTAGGCAGTATTCGGCTGGGAAAGCGAGGAGTATTGAGTAGGGTTTCACTTTTCGAGTATTGGAGTGTGTTGAAGCAATGGATTGAATGTTTGGTATGGTGGGATTATGGGAAAAAACTATATTTGGATTTCAGGCTTCCATTTCCCCTCCTTCTGTCGTTTCAAGCCCAGTAGCCAGACGATTACTCCAATGATCATGAATATTATGAAGGCGTACCAGCCGCTCACTGGCATTGTAAGGGAGGATCCTACGGCTATCCACAGGGACATTAGGAATCCGATCGCCAGGGATAAGACGCCGCCTGGCGCCACGTAATCCCTGGGCTTATCCTTATTCCTCCTCCTAAGTATCCACCAGTCTACCATTACCACCATGTAGAGTATTCCAGCCGCTACGCACGAGATCGCGTAGACGTATGCTACCCACTCCACTGGTGTGAACGCGACCAGCAGTAGTGAGAGTCCGAAGACTATTAAATTGGCTATCCATGGTTGCCCGTACTTGTTGGTTTTCAACAAGTCCTTGGGCAGGAAGCCCAGTTGGGCGAAGCCGTAGAGGGCTCTCGCTGAGGAGAGCCAGAACCCAGCCATTGTCGAGAATGCGTGCAGGAACCCCGCCACTATTGCAATGTATATTAGAATCGCGGGTAGGCTGTACATTTCAACGATCCTTGGCTCAGGCAGGTCCATCCCAGCGATGCTGTCCCAAGGAGCCATTCCAGCCATTGCTATCGATGCGAAAGTGTAGAGTAGCGCGGGTATTATTAGCGAGAGTGCAACAGGCTTCCAGAACTCCCTCCTCGGGAACTTCACCTCCTCCGCGAACACTGGCGCGAACTCGAACCCTATGAACTTTAAAACCAAGACCGCCATGGCCAGCATTGCCCCGGAGACGCCGTTCGGGAACCAGCCTCCCGCCCTTGTTATGTTGTCCATTGACCAGTGTCCGCTGAAGTAGAATGCCAGCCCTACTATGATGGCCGTGGCGATCATCGTCACGAAGACTATGTTCGCCAGCTTTCCAACAAACCCTATCCTATACATGCTAAGTATCAACCAGATGACGAGCAGTATGATCGTGAGCATTTTCACAGTGTTAAAATCCTCTATCCCGTAGAAGTATTTTATGATCGATGCCCATATGAAAACCATCAGCGGAGGCTCTATTACTTGAACCAGGAAGAACATCCAGTGGGTCCAGAAGGCTGCAGACCCTCCTAATGCTTTGTAAGTGAACGCCAAGGGGCCGGCGGCGTAGGGGTATAACGCCGTCAGCTCAGCTATCGCCAAGCCCACCGGCAGTAGTAGAATCGCTATCGGGATGAACAGCAGACCATTACCCGCACCCGTCAGGCTGAACCAGTATGGAGCTTCGGCAAGCCATCCCCCTATCACGGCTCCAGCGGTGAGAGATATCATCTCGAAGATTCCCAGTTCTCTCCTAAGCCTCTCCTTGGACTCAACCATGGCCGTTACCTCTCGGACAAGTCCCTTATTACCTCGTCAGTGGATACGACTTTGCCGTAGATCTGGTTCAATATCCTCAGCTCCATCTCATGAATCTCTTGGGATATCGCGCCCGTAGCGTCTTCGACGATGTAGACTGTGAAGCCCCAGTCGGATAGGTCTCTCACGCTGCTCGCCACGCACTGGTCGGTGAATATTCCCGCGACCACGACGTGCTCGATCTTCATCCACCGGAGGATGTGCCCGAGGGATGTACCGTTCAACGCGCTATCAGTTGTCTTATAAACTACTACTTCATCCTCCTTCGGCTTCAACTCGTCCACAAGCTCCTGCGGGGTTGTGCCGATCTTCAGCAGAGTGTAGTTTCAGCCCGGCCTAGCCTGGGTCGGAGACCTGTCCCTGCCGTCGGCTCTCTGGTTCCCTATGGTTGCAAACGTTACTGCCAACGACTTCTCCCTGAAGAAGTCCAACAGTCTCTTAGCATTGGGGATGACGGTCTTAGTCAGCCTCTCGTACAAGTATGGATTGTTGAATTTGTCCCTCAACTCGACCGCTATGTTAACGTAGTGTTTCTGGATATCGATTATCAATAATGCTGTGGATTCGGGAGCAGGCTTCATCTTCTCCCAGAAGTCTCCCTCAGGATAGTACACGTAATAGGGGTTTTGGAATCTTCGAAACGTTGGTACCTGGGTAGGCGAGAAGGATTTACCCGTTTACCCCACCGTGGAGGGGTATCGAGGCGCTTGTATAAAAATGGATAATATAACTTTTTCACGTTGAGGCCGAGCGTCGCGTGTTGAATTGTGAAGGGTCACGCTCGAATCCTCGTGGACTGGCGTAATGATCAGGTGTGACCACGCTGAATCCGCGTTAAACCTGTAAAGTTAAATCCGAGTGTTGCAGAGTATGTTAATGGGTTATTCCCTTGAAGCCTATTGGTGTTGTCTCAAGCGGTTCCACCGTGCTGTATGCTCCTATTCAAGTCTTCAAGGCCAGTGAGGCTGATGCTAGGGAGGAGTCCCTGGTAGTCATCAAGGATTCCTCTAGGGGCGCCGAGTACTTGGGGGTTTTGAGGAACCTGAGGATGAACGACCCGTTGCTCATACACTCTCAGAGGTCGAGCATCATCGACAACCCGGAGCTCGCTAGGATGGGGGTTGAAGTGGTCTTCGAGAACTCCTACGTCAGGATCCTGGGGGAAGTGGTTAACGGGGCTGTCCAGCCTGCTTCGAGACCGCCCACCCCGAGGAGCATTGTCGAGCTTGTTGAAGACCCGGGGGACGTGTCCCTGAGGCTTGGCGATGGATTGGTCGTGGGGAGGCACAAGTACAGCGGGCTTGAAATCCCAATGGACCCGAGGGCTCTCAACTACCACATCGGGGTCGTAGGGGCTACCGGCACGGGGAAGTCCAGGCTCGTCCTAGCCTTGATCAACGAGGTGCTGGCTAAGACGGACTGGAGGATCATAGTCTTCGACCACTCGGGGCTCGACTACGCCCCATTCTCCAGGGAGAGGGTTGTGGATGGGTCGAGCCTGCTGCTCGACGCGGAGGTAATAAGCTCCTACATCGGCAGGCTCTCAGGGCTCGGAGAGGACGACGAGTTCATATACCTCGGCGTCTTGGCGCACGTTCTGCTGAACAGCCGCTACGCAGCCCCGCAGCAACAGCCCAGGGGGCTGGGCGACCACTTCGACGTAGTGAAGGAGTTGTTGAGGGAGGTTGACCGGGTTGGAGACCTGGAGGACGTCTTGAAGAACGTGAAGTGGAGTGTGGAGGGAGTGGCCAGGGCTGTTTCAGACATCATAACCAGGCTCCGGGAGAGGGATGTTGAGAGAGCTAGGATGAAGTACGAGGCTAAGCTCAAGCTCTACTGCAGGAAGTATGTCGAGGCCTTGAACGAGAGGAGGCTCGGCTTCAAGGAACTGATGAAGCAGGCTTGGGAGCAGAGGCTGATCGTCGTCGACCTGAGCAGGATTGAGCAGGAGGAGAAGCGGTTCACCGTCTCATCAGTGCTGAAGAAGCTGTGGGACATGGTGGACGAGAGGAGAGAGCCCGTGAACACCCTCGTAGTCATCGATGAAGCACACAACTACGCATGCTACAACGCGTGCAGCCCCAGCAGCGATTTGATAGAAAGGTCTGCTAGGGAGGGGAGGAAGTGGGGCATCGGGCTGGTCCTCGTAAGCCAGAGGATAATCGACTTCTCGCCCGATACCAGGAACAACATCAACACGTTCTTCTTCAGCAGGCTCCAAACCCCCGGCGACCTCCAGAACCTGCAGGGCGTCCTAGACCTGGGCGGCATAGGCTACGAGAACCTCGCCATCCTGGGTCAGAAGGAGTTCTTCTTCGCCGGGCTCGGCAACCCGCTGAAGTACCCCGTGCTACTCCAGGTGAAGCAGGTTGGAGGGTAGCGGGGAGCGCGAGCCGGGAGTCGCGCCAGAGCTGTTGAGCAGGGACATAGACCGGGTCGTGGAGGAGATATATGCTCACGTGGTTAAGCTGAAGGCTGTACGCGGGCTCTCCGAGGGCCTGAGGGCGAGCGGGCTGGTGGGGAGGGCTGGGCTCGGGAGGCCCTGCTGCTTCTACGCAGTGGACTCGAGCTTCACGGCTCCGCCGATAGAGATCGCCGGGGGCTACCTCGGAGTCATACAGGTGGCGGAGCTGGTCTCAGGGGGTTCTTGCACCGGGTCTCACAGGCTGAGGGCTTACGTGGAGTATCATCCGAACAGGGATTTAACAAGCGTCAAGGCAAGGCTGTATGAGAGGATGGCCCTCCTCCACGCTCTCGAAGCCAGGAGGAGGGGCGCGGCGGGCTTCGACGTAGCCTTGATAGACGGCGGCCTCCTCTACAGGGGCGGCCTCGAGGAGTACTCGTACCTCAGCCCCGAGGAGTCCAGGGTTGTAGACGAAGTAGCCTCGCTGACGGTTAGGGCTTTTGAGACGGCCTGGGATACCAACACCCCGCTGGTAGGCGTGTTGAAGCGCAGCTACTCGAGGGATCTCGCGGCTCTTCACGGGCTGCGGGGGGTAGGCTTGAGCGACAGGGTCCTCATGACGATGATCCTTGAGGAAGGCGAGTACCATGTCGCAGGAGACTACGTGTCGATCCTGAGGGGTTTGAAGAGCGTTTTCGAAAAGCTTGAGGACGAGGAGGGTGAGGAGGCGTCGCTGCTTAGAAGCAGGATCCAGTGGCTTGAAAGCATAGTCAACAGGTATAAGGTGAGAGTGGCTGAGAGGGTTAAAATAGTCTTCTACAAGCCCCGATCCCCGAGATCCCTGGCGGTGAAGGCGGAGGTCTACGAGCCCCGGGGCTGGAGGATTTCCGAGGTGGTTGAAGCCTTAATGGGCTCAACGGGCAGCACGGGCTTCCCAATACCGCTCGACTACGTGGACCAGATGGCATCGATCACCCCGGCCGTCAGGCAGCTTGTATACGACCTGGTTAAGTCGAAGCTCTCGGCGAGGGATGCGGAGCTGGCTGAGATCCTCATGAAGCTCGTGAACCCTCAGAAGCCGGCTTGACGCCTTGTTCAGCCCGCAGCGCGGGGGACTCCTGGACCGCTACTCGATCAGCGCTAGGAATACGTCGTTAACGTTGGTTCCAGTGTACCCGGTCACTATGGCCCTGTTGATCCTGGCGAAGAATCCGTAGCTGTCGTTATTGTCAAGGCTCTCCCATGGATCCAGCCCCTCCCTCAGCGCTTCATCAACAGTCCCCCCGTCAACCACTGCGCCCGTGGCTGGGCTCACCCCGTCCACCCCGTCCGTGGCGAAGCATGCGGCGGCCGCGCCCGGCACGCCCCTCAACGATATCGCGAGGGATAGGCACAGCTCCTGGTTCCTCCCGCCGATCCCCTTGCCCCTAACGGTTACCACCGTCTCGCCTCCCGCGAGGAGGGCGGCGGGCTTCTCAACAGGCTTATCGTAAACCCTTATGTTCTTGATAATAGATGCTAAAACTCTCCCAACCTCCCTTGCCTCTCCCTCCAGCATCGAGGTCAGGAGCAGGGTCCTATACCCCATGTTCTCGAGGGCTTCCTGAAGCTTCTGCAACACTATCTGGTTGCTCAGGACGAGGTGGTTTTCAACCCTCTTGAAAGCGGGGTGGTCGGGCTTCAAAGTGTCCTCGACCAGCCCTTTCAACCCCTTCTCGAACAGCTCTCTGACGCTCGCTGGGACTGCTTCCAGCAAGGCCTTCCTAGCTAGAACCCTGTAGGCGTCCTCGAAGCTCGTGGGGTCCGGCGCCGTGGGGCCTGAAGCTATGATGCTGAGGTCATCCCCCACTACATCGCTCACGATCAGGGACACGATCCTAGAGGCTTTAACATGCTTCAACAGCTTACCTCCCTTCACCATTGAGAGCCTCTTCCTAACAGTGTTGAGCTCGTGAATAGTAGCACCCTTCTTCATCAGCTCCCTCGACACGGCTGATAAGTCCTCGAGCGAGACGCCCTCCTCCGGGACCTCGAAGAGGGCTGACCCTCCCCCAGATATCAGGACGATCAGGGTGTCTTCTTCGCTGACCGTCTTCAAGTAATCCAGTAGCTTCACCGATGATTTCAGGGTGTTTTGCCCGGGAGACGGGTGGTCTCCCTTCAACACTTCAACAGGGCCAACCCGCCCCGGCTCGCCGGGATGTATCACCACGCCCCCGGATAACAACTCCCCCAGCACGCTGTAAACGGCCTCAGCCATCCTCACGGATGCCTTGCCGAAGCCTACTACGTGGACCCGCCTCCCCAGCTCAATCCTGCTGTCCTTGACTATGAGCGTTCTCCCCTTCAACTCCATGCTGGATGCTACTGCGTTGTAAGGGTCTGCTACCTGGAGGGCGTACTCGACGAGCTGGATCAAGCGTTCATGCCTATGATCCCTTGCGAGCACGTCTTTATTCTTTATCATTCAACAACCTCCAAGCTCGGCCGGGCTCCTGTTGACATAATCATGCTAAACCTCTATAAAGATTGACAATGCTTATATGCTTGAACCGCTTTAACTAGACATGTTAATAGGTGGCTGAGTCAATATGGATGGATTAATGGTCCTATTGACACTAGTCATTGCAATATTAATAATGATATACCTCACTGGAAAAGTAAAGGTCAACGCGTTCCTCGTCCTCCTGGGAATCGCTATGTTCACCGGGCTGGTCTCAGGGCTGGGCCCGGTCAAGACGGCTCAGACGATCGCGGATGGGTTCGGCGCCACCCTGAGGTCGATAGGCATAGTGATAGCGCTTGGAACAATCATCGGCTACATTCTAGAGAGAACCGGGGGAGCCCTGTCGATGGCTGAAGCCCTGCTGAAGCTTGTCGGCAGGAAGAGGGTTCCGGAGGCCATGACTTCCATCGGCTTCGTGATATCGATTCCAGTGTTCTGCGACTCAGGCTTCATCATCATAAACCCGCTGAACAAGGCTTTGACCAAGGCTGTTGGGTTGTCGATGGCTACCACGGCTATAGCATTGTCGACTGGATTGTACGCGACGCACACCCTGGTCCCCCCGACGCCCGGCCCCATAGCGGCTGCGGGCAACCTGGGCGCTGACCTAGGGCTGGTAATATTGTTCGGAATAATAGCGGCCGTCCCAGCCGCTTTCGCCGGCCTCTTGTACGCCAAGTACATTGGCAGCAAGATATACGTTGAACCCCCCAAGGTCGAAGCAGACTACGAGGAGCTGAAGAAGAAGTATGGATCCCTGCCGCCAGCCTCCAGGGCTTTCTTATCGCTACTAGTTCCAATAGTCTTGATAGTGTTGAAGTCGATAGCTGAGTTCCCCAGCAAGCCCTTCGGTCAGGGACTCCACGTGGACGTCGTGAGGTTCCTGGGAGACCCTATAATAGCCTTGTTCATCGGAATGCTGGTATCGTTCACTTTGATCAAGAAGCTGGATGAAACCGTTTACGGGCCGGAGGGCTGGATCGGCGAAGCTTTGAAGGATGCGTCGATAATCATCCTGATAACGGGTGCTGGAGGATCATTTGGCGCAGTGATAAGGGCTACTGGAATTGGAGACTACATAGGGTCAGTCGTTAGTCAAACCGGCGGGGGAGCAATCATCGGATTGCTCCTAGCATTCGGCATAGCTGCCTTGCTGAAGACGGCTCAGGGATCATCGACAGTCTCTTTAATCACGACTTCAGCGATCATGGCTTCGCTGCTCCCCGTGTTCGGGTTGTCGTCTCAGATGGGAAGAGTCTTAACGACGCTCGCGATAGGCGCCGGCTCAATGGTCGTGAGCCACGCTAACGATAGCTACTTCTGGGTTGTCACACTGTTCTCCGGGATGACGCCGACTCAGGGATTCAAGACTCAGACTCTCGCGACGCTTGTAGAGGGATTGGTAGCTATTGCAGCCGTCCTAGTCCTATCCTTCTTCCTCATATAGCTCAAACTTTTTTCTACTCTCTACTCAACCCTTTACCTCCCAGCAGCGATCGCGGATCCTCCGCGGGCGCCTTTCCATCCCGCGTCAAGGCTAAAACCCCCTCCCGTCAAAGAATGAAAGGGGTGGTTGATTGCCGAGCCCCTTCGAATGCGCGTGCTTCCTCGAAGTCGTTGGAACGAGGAGTAGTGTCAGATGGTTTAAACAAGACCCAATACCACGCGAGGCGCTGGAGAAGGTTCTCGAAGCCGGTGTTAGAGCTCCCACAGCCTCCGGCGGGGAGCAGTGGTTCTTCATTCTAGTTGAAGACGATGAGAAGAGGATCAGGCTGCACGAGCTACTGGGGAAGGTGCACGAGCTCTACGCGAGAAGAGTCCTCAAGACGCCGCTGTCGGAGCAGTCTGTCTCGAAATGGATTGGGAGGATCCAGCAGGGAATGTACCTGGCCCCGGTGTACGTGGCGGCTTACATAGACATGCGGAGGAGGCTCTACAGCGAGGAGTACTCGGACTACGAGAGGCTAATGGCTGTTCAATCCCTTTCAGCGGCGCTCGAGAACATGATCCTCGCGGCATGGTCCATGGGGATTGGCTCCGTGTGGCTCGGAGTCCCCCTTTTAATGAGGAAAGAGTTCGACGACCTCCTCCAGCCACCGCCTGGCTGCGAGCTGCAGGCCATCATAGCCTTCGGGTATCCCGCTGAGGAGCCCAGGCCCCGCCCCAGGAGGAATTTGAAGGATGTCTCGGCGACGAGGTAGCTTCGAGCAGGGTGATCCTCAGCTGAGACAGGTTTTCTCATCCGCTGCGTCGAGCCCGTTTTAATCATCATCACTATGATATAGGGTTTAAACGGGTTATTAAGGACCCCTAGTCGATCCAGTCCTTGGAGTCTATCTTCTCCGGGATGTAGTTGTCCGCGAGGAACTTCAACCCCTTGCTCGCCATCGCCTCGATCTCGAGCTTGCTCAGGGTCTTGAAGAATATGCAGAGCTCCCTCACCCACTCGGGCGTGCGGAACCAGGGATAACCCGTCAACCCCTCCTTCCTCTTCTTCACCTTGCTCTTCAACTCGCCTTCATCCATGCAGACGTCGGCTACGTCGAAGCCCACTAGTTCAACAGCTCTCTCGATGTCCTTCTGCTTGGCCTTGATGATGTAGTTCTTCCTCTCCTTCTCGTCGAGGTAGGGTTTCTTGGCTTCGAGCCTGCTCAGCGCTGACCTGGGTACGCCCGGGAAGCCCTTGTCCATCCTACCCAGTATCTCGGAGAAGGGCGCGTCCCCGAACACGTCGGACATCATGACGCCTATGAACTTGGCGCCGGGTGTCGCGAGCCTCTCGCTCTCGTAGGATAGAGTTATGCTGCCTATCTTGAACACGCTGTATATGTAGAACCCGTAGGGGTCTGAGTCGGCGAGAATGTACACTGGGAGCTTCAGCTCCTCGTTAAGCCTCCTGACGAACCTCCTGGTAGCCCTGTCGGGTTGCCCGGCGCTCGTGACGAGGATGGCTTTGTTCTTCTTCCAGAACCCGTACCTGTGGAGCTGCTGGAAGACAGCGTCCTTCTCCACCACGAGCACGTATTCAGCGTCTACGTCCTTGAACTCTATCAGGTCGGGGGTGGGCTCGATAGAGTATGCTCCGTGGCCCATCCTGCTCAAGTCTATCGTGTCGTCGCCGCTCCTTATCACGAGGTTGCCGACGACTTTCCCCTTCTCCTTGCTCAGGATCAAGAGCTCCTCCCGAAGAACGTTTAGGAAAACCTCGAGATCCCTTATCACGCTGTCCGACTCCTTCTGCTCCTCCCAGCTGTTCTCGTGGACGATCTTCCCGTCTATATCCCGGTAGCTGATGGTGTGCTTGCCCCTGTAGTATAGATCACGTATCGTGGGGTACTCGTTGTTCACCAGGGACTCGTATATGATCGAAGCCATCAGCATCGTCTGCATGAACTTCCTCGCCTCGTTGACATCGGTGAAGCTCCTCTTCTGGGTCTCCGGGCCGAGGAGGAGGAGCTTGTGCCTGTAGTCGTATATGGTGTTGGACAGGGTTCTCTTAGGCATCACTAGGACGGGGCGCTCCCCCTTGAGTATTAGCTGCGAGATCTCGACGAACCTCTTCTTCATCAGCTCGCTAGCGCGCCTCCTCGCCTCTACGTCGGCCTTCGTAACCATTCACACCACCACCTTAAACGCCTATCTCGACTGTTTGAACACTCTTCGAGACCTCCTCGAGGGGGATGCCCGCCCTCTTAGCAACTATTTCAACGAGCTTATCCTTCAGCAGCTCCTGGTTTATCCCGTTCTCCCCCTGCACTATCGTGTGGAGGCTCCTGGCTATCTCCGGGATGTATTTCGCGAGAACCACTACTCTCTTCTTAACCTCCTCCTCCTTGGCCTTCCTGACCAGGTAGATCTTGAGCTTCCTCAAAACCTCCATCAACGCGAGCCTTATCTCCCTCCTTATCTCCGGGACGTCCGCGATGCTCTCCTTGCCTACTCCTTTAAACGGTATCTTGGTGCTGCAGACGTGGACGAGGACCACGATTGGCGAGGGGAAGGATATGGTGTAGTTGCTCCAGTTGATGTCCTCTTTTATCACGAACGTGGTTACATCGCTCCCCTCATCGTAGAGCAGCGGTATCTTGTTAGCGTACCTGAGGATGACCGGCTTATCCACCTCGCTTAGAGGAGTCCCGCCGCCGTATGCTACTCCCGCCTCCACCACGAAGGGGTGTCCATGGTACACCTGGGGCCTCCTAGTCACGGCTTCAACGAACTCGGGCTTGAACATTCTCGACAAGCCCGCTATGATTATCTCCCTCCCCAGGGGCGAGATGGACTTGGCCGACGGGGGCCTCAGCCCCTCGTAGGTCTTAATAGTGTTGACGATCCTCAGCAGGTCGTCCTCGCTCAGCTCCCCCACAGGCTTCGCGGGGTCGACCCCCGCTTTCGCCAACACTTCGCCGGCGGTCGTCTCCCCCACGCTCTGAAAGCTCTTGATCAGCAAGTCCTTGATCGCTGAGGAAGGGTCGGAATCCCTCAGCTGCTTCATCAGCTCGAGGTCGACGCCGAAGGGGTGGGGCTTGACCTCCATGGGCGGCCTCGGCAGGATGCTTATGGTCCTGGGGTAGTAGACTATCTCGCCCTCCGGGGTTATGAACAATATGTTAGCGTAGGGGGTGAGGACGACTGAGCGCGTCAAGTACTCCATGATCTTGGGCTTAGACCTGGCCCAGTCGCCCTCAAGCGTTATCGAGACTATTGTTCCATGCCAGTCCCTCGACTTCCTCCAGCTCCCCTTCTCGAGTATTACGGGCTCGTTCTTGTTCACGTCGATCCTGAGCTTGAAGTAGTAGATCCTCTTGAACCCCTGCTTGCTCGTTATCACCTCCACGGGCCTCCCAGTGGTCATTTGACCGTATAGTACCGCCATTTTAACGCCCAGCCCGTACATTCCACGGGTCTGCTTCAACACGTACTTGCTGCTGAACAGTACTTTCCCGAAAGCGTTCGGGACCACGTCCGGGGGCAACCCTATCCCGTTGTCCTCGACAGTGACCCTGTAGTACTCCTGCATCTCGTCGACCCTTTTGATCACTATTTTAACATCGGGGAGTATTCCGTGAGCATCGGTAGCGTCCAACGCGTTCTCGTACAGCTCTCTAACCGTTTGATACAGCGCTCTCACGGGGTTCGAGAAGCCTGCGATCTCCCTGTACTTGTAGAAGAACTCGGCGGGGCTTATCGCTCTGTATTTTTCAACGTTCTCGACGCTGTTCGACATTTTAGACAAACCTCCCAAAACCCTTAAATCCTGATCTATTATCCAGGTAATAGTCTTTTAAACCAGGGCATTTTTGAGGCTTGAATCCGCGGCCGCGGCGGGAAACACTTTCACCCCTCCCACTCCTCCCCGGGCTTAAATCCTTTTACACGGCGAATTCTTTCAACCAGCCAGTATTAACTGGTGCTGGACCGTGAAGGCCGTCTCAAGCCTCGTTGCGACAGCCCTGTTGCTGGCCTTAACCATTGCGGGAGGTATAATGCTGTACAACTACGTCTACAGCTACTTGTCAGGCGGCGCGAGGAGCGGTGGGGTTGAAATAGTCTACGCTGCACTATACGATTACGGCTCGACCCGCGAACTATACGCTGAAGTATTGAACACGGGGCTGAAGCCCGTGAAGATTGATAGAGTAGTCCTCGTCCAGAACGGGAGCGTGATATACAGCGTGCAGGTGGACTCTGCCGTGATACCGCCGGGAGGGAAGACGTCGATAGCAGTGGGCAATATAACCTTAACCAGCATAGACCCCGCTAAGCCTCTCTACGTGAGAGTCTACTATGATGGGGAACCCTCAAAGCTCTACGAAGTATTAAAGTAGTTTGAGAGAGGTCTAGGGATGTTTAAAACTAGATCTTTTTTCACACTCCTCAAAACCCTCCCGATCACCCCTCTTCTTCGACAGCGCAGTCAAGGCTTCGGGAAGGACTCCCTGATGGTCGTGAAGAACATCGTCGAAGAATACCAGTCGGGATATGTTGTCGAAAACCCTGTTGAAGGATTAATTATCGAGGAGTACGAGCTCCCGTTCAGCGTTAAGACTAGAATAGTTAGAAACAGCAACGTGCTCCAATACGCTGTAGAGGAGCCTCCTATCCCGGCTGACGGTCTCGAAGAAGTGTGCAGGCTGATCCTAGAGCTCGAGTCCCGTAGAGTAGCGGAGTATGGAGAGGGCCTCAGTGCAGGCGTACTCTACAGTTACTCGAAAATAGCCAGCGGGTACGGCCCCCTGTATCCTTTCACGCTGGACGAGAGGGTTGAGGAGATCAGCCTGGACAAGAGGACTCGCAGGGTCCACGTGATCCACAGGGCCTACAGCTGGTATGGCTGGCTGCCCACCAACGTCTCGGTGAGGGATGATCTCATCGACAAGCTGGTGCTCTCCCTGGCAAGGAGGTCTGGGAAACACATCTCCCTCCAAACACCTATTGCCGAGGGCCTGACCCGGGAGGGGTTGAGGGTTAGCCTGACCTTTGGGGGAGAGGTCTCGAGGGCTGGAAGCAGCATCGTGGTTCGGAGGAGACCCGGCTCCCCGCTGACTATTACCAGACTGCTCAGCGAGAGAGTCTTGTCGAGCACGGTGGCCTCATACCTGTGGCTGATTCTTGAGAACAAGGGCTGGATCATAGTGGCGGGGGGAGTTGGCGCGGGGAAGACAACGCTTCTCCAAGCCCTCTTAACCCTCATACCTCCGTCAAGGAGGGTCGTGTCGATCGAGGACACCCCTGAGCTGAACGGTTCCACGGGGCTCTGGGACCCCCTCGTGGAGAGAACACCTGCCGACAGGAACGGAGGGAGCATAACCTCCTACGACCTGCTGAGGTTCGCGCTGAGGAGGAGGCCGGACTACATAGTGGTTGGCGAGGTTAGAGGGGTTGAGGCAAGGTTGCTTGTCCAGGCCTCGAGGCTCGGCCACGGGGTTTTGACAACTATTCACGCGGATAACCCCCGGTCCGTGTTGGAGAGGCTGGCGGCTCCCCCGATCTCGATTCCCAGGGCTCTTTTAAAGAACATTTCAGCGATTGTTCACGTTGTCAACCAGCAAGGAGTTAGGAGGGTATCATCGGTCAGCGAGGTGGACTGGAACTCCCAGGTCTCAGAGCTCTGCGCATCCTGGGAGGATTGCTTTAAGCTGAGCCCGCGGGTCATCGCCTCAGCTTCGAGGAAGCTCCGCGGGGTTGTGGATGGGTCGGAGCTGATCGCTGAGCTCGAGAAGAGGGCTGACTTCCTCGAGGAAAACACTAGGAGGGGGGTTTTCAACCACTCCATCCTCTCCGAGAAGCTGTTGGACTTCTACTTCGGCAAGTACTCATGGGGTTTAACGGGTGGTAGTGCTTGACAATCCTTCACGGTGGAGGGAAAAGCCTCGGAGAAGAGTTCCTGGACTTCCTCACCATCCTCTCATCCTTCGAATACTCGGGCTTGAAGATGATGGACTTGTTCGAGCAGGCTGCACAGGGAAGAGTCGTCTTGCCGGAGGCCTTCACCCGCTTGTCCAGGCTCTACGTCTTCCTGGAGAAGGCTTCGGGAGACCCCTACACATCCCTCAAGAACTTATCCTCCACGGTTTCCTCGACCCAGGTGTCTAAGTTTCTCAGAGAGTATGGTGAAGTACTCGTCTCCTCCGGCAATACTCAAGCCCTGGTTGAGAGATACCTGGAGGAGGAGCTTGAGAAGCACCGCGCCAGGATATCGAGCCTTGTTTCACAGCTAGATGCCTTCTACGAGGGGTTTTTAATAATGATTCTCAGCGTCACAGTCCTCGCCGTTATACCGGGAGGGTTCGTGAACCCTCTTGCATCGGCAGTCTCGATCGCGGGGGCCGGGCTCGTGGGCTACTGGATCGCCTCGAGAATATCCGACGCCCTCCTCGCCCCTAGGACTGCCCCGGGGGTTGCAGGAGATCTCGCGGTGATAGCTCTCTCACCGGTAGTGTTCACCGGTATCCCAGGAGTATTCATCCACTTCTCCACCGCTCTTATCCTCTACCTGCTCCTGAGGGAGAGAGTTAGGAGGGTAGTGTTGGAGGAGGCTGAAGCAGTCTTCACGGCCGGGGAGGTGGCGGCGAGCCTAGCCCTCGGCACTCCTGTTGATGCTTCAAGCGTTCAGAGGCTGAGGAGCTCGAGCATTCTCGCGTACAGGGCTCTGGGGCTAGCTCTTCTAAACGGGTTTAACGCTTCGAGAATGCTGGCTTCTACGAGCCTGCCGAGGCTCTCAAGGAAGGCTCTGAGCCTGCTTCTCGCCCCCGTCGAGTATACTGGCCTAGCAGCGCCGCTGGCCTCCAGCGTCGGCAGGCTCCTCAGGCATGTCGCGGAAGCTAGGAAGTGGTGTCTCGAGAGGTCCAGAGTCTACTTCTTCTACGCCGTCTTCACAGTCGCCGTGATGTTTCTAACGGCACTGTTGATCGAGAGCTCGGCCCTGTCCTTCAGGCTTCCCAGGGAGACGGTGGCTTCAATACTCTACGCCAGCGTCTCGGCGTCGATCACTGTTGCATCCGTGGTTGAGAGCGGGGGGTTATTCTACTCTGGTAGAAACGTGGCTGTTTTACTGGGGCTTGGGCTACTAGTGTACTTTTCCCCGACTATCCTTTGACAACTCCTATCGGGCGCATTTTAACGACCATCCTGGCTATTCCAACCTTGTGGGCCGTCAACACGACCTTGTCGACGTCCTTGTATGCTCCGGGGGCCTCCTCGCTGATCACTCTCCTCGTAGCCGCCCTTATGACAACGCCCTTCCTGGATAGTTCGTCAGTTACTCTATCGGGGCTGTAAGACCTGATCGCCTCGTTCCTGCTCAGCCATCTTCCAGCGCCGTGGGGGGCGCTGTGCCATGTCCTTGCACCATCGGAAGTGCCCACTAATATGTAGCTCGCAGTGCCCATGCTCCCGGGGATGAGGACTGGTTGCCCTATCGACTGGTAGTCTGAGGGGATGTCGGGGTGTCCGGGCGGGAATGCCCTGGTCGCGCCCTTCCTGTGGACCACGACCCTGTACTTTACGCCGTCGACCACGTGCTCCTCGACCTTGGCGATGTTGTGGGCGACGTCGTATATGATCTCGAGCCCAAGGCTCTCCGGGGCCTGCTTGAAAACCTGCCTGAAGCTCTCCCTGACCCAGTGGGTTATTATCTGCCTGTTGGTCCAGGCGAAGTTGGCCGCGGCGGCCATCGCTTTAAAGTAGTCCTGGCCCTCGGGCGACGCGAAGGGTACTGCCGCGAGCTCCCTGTCGGGCACGCTTATCCCGTACCTGCGCATAGCCCTCTCCATCGCGACCAGGTAGTCGCTGGCGACCTGGTGCCCGAGGCCCCTGCTCCCGGTGTGGATCATGAGGGTTACCTGCCCCACGTGGGTTATCCCCATCGCCTTGGCGATGCCGGGGTCGTAGATCTCATCGACAACCTGTATCTCGAGGAAGTGGTTTCCAGCTCCGAGGGTCCCGAGCTGCTCGTGCCCCCTCTGCTTAGCCACCCTGCTCACCTTGCCCGCGTCGGCTCCCTTCATGCTCCCCTTCTCCTCGATGTGCTCGAGATCCCTCTCCCACCCGAAGCCGTGCTCCACGGCCCACTTCACGCCGTGGTTCAACACCTCGTCTAGGTCGCTGATGCTGAGGCGCAGGTGTCCCGTGGAGCCCACGCCGCTCGGCACGTTCCTGAACAAAGCATCAACGAGATCCCTTATCCTATTCCTAACGTCCTCCTCGCTCAAATTAGTCCTTAAAACCCTGACCCCGCAGTTTATATCGTAGCCCACGCCCCCGGGGCTTATGACTCCCTCGTCGACGTCGAAGCCTGCTACTCCCCCTATTGGGAAGCCGTAGCCCTGGTGCCCGTCGGGCATCACGTACGAGTACAGCCTTATCCCGGGGAGGCATGCAACGTTCGCAGCCTGCTCGAGGGTGAGGTCTCCCTCCATCTTCTCGAGCAGGTGTTCGTCCGCGAAAACGATCGCGTCGGTCTTCATGCAGGGCTTGTACGAGCGGGGTATCCTCCACTCGTAGTTGTTAATCTTCTCGAGCAGTGTCCTAGGCATAGAAACAACCTCTCGAGGCTTCTTACCTTGATTTAAGAATATACTGGATTATAAAACTGTGAACGCCTAGCCGGGCCGCGCGAGCTTGTCGGCCAGCTCCTCCAGCTTAACCGACTCCTGAACCCCCGTGGCCATGTCCTTGACTGTAGCGGATTTCTCGGCCAGCTCCCTCTCCCCTATTATCACTACCTTGTCGAACCCTTTCTTGCTCGCCAGCTTCAAGGCTTTGGAGAGGGAATCCGTCCTGAGGACGTATGCTGCGACGTTGCTGTTCACGAGGGTTTTCGCAACCCTGTGGCCGTGTTCGAGCGGGATGTTCTTGACGAGCACGATCATCACGGACCTCTTCCTCACGGGCTTGAAGCTCTTGGAGAGGACCAGGGCTATCCTGTCGAGCCCTAGGGCGAGCCCTGTGGAGTATTCGAACCCGCCCCCGTAGACGGTTGTCAACCCGTCGTAGCGTCCCCCTCCCCCCACGCTCGCGTCGATGCCTCCCGCCTTGTACTCGAAGATCAGCCCCGTGTAGTATGCGAGACCCCTTACCAGCCTGGGGTTGTACTCCGCCCTGTAGCCGAGGCTCTCCAGCGACTCTATGAACTCCACGGTCCTCGAGTGCTCGCTCAGCACGCGCTCGTATGCTTCGCCGAGGGCTTTTTTCAAATCCCTCACTACGTCTTCAACCTGGCTCAGCCGTGAATCCAGGATCGCTGCGAACAGCGCGGCGTTCTCCCCGCCCGCTCTCGACGAGAGCTCCCTGAGGGCTTCTCCAACCCTCTCCTTGTCGATTAAGTGTAGTATGTGGTCCTGGGCTTCTTGATCCAAGCCCATGCTCGACATCACTGCTCTGTGGAGCGCGACGTTCCCGACCACGTAGTAGTGGCTGAGTCCGGCCTTCTCGAGGAACGCGCTGGCCGCGGAGGCGGCGGAGAGGTCTGCGTTGACGTCCGGGTCTCCTATGACCTCCAGCCCCGCCTGCCAGAACTCCCTGTACCTGGCTTGCTGGGGTTCCTCGTACCTGAAGCACTGGGCCACGTAGTAGAGCCTCAGGGGCTTCGGCTCGCTCCTGAGGTGCTTCAAGTAGGCTCTCACGACGCTCGCTGTTACCTCGGGCCTCAGGGCTAGGAGCCTGCCCGCCTTGTCCTGGAACACGTACATTGAGTTCTTGATCTCCTCGCCGCTCTTGGCCTCGAAGAGCTTGAAGTACTCTATGGTAGGGGTTATGATGGGTGTGAAGCCTGATAGGCGGGCCGTCTCCCTGAACGTATCGGCTAGGTGTTCGTGGAGCAGTGCTTCCTCCCCGGTTAAATCCCTTGTTCCCCGTGGAGGGTTTAAGTAGTCGTTGCTCATCTACTCCACCACCGGGTTTATCCTTGATACTTCGTAGTATGTTAGGTCTCCCTGCAGGCTGACTACGGCGAAGACTGTTTCGAGCGAGTTGCTCCTGGCTGCTTCAACGTAGCTCATCAGCTCGCTGGTTTTCTCGAGGTGTTTCTCCTCCAGCACGTAGACCAGCTTCATGCCCCCCTGCTTGTCCCTTACGAGGAAGCTGTTTCTTCCAACTGGTTTGACTCTTCTCCCCCTGTCTCTAAGGTCCTTGTATACTGTGAGCATTGGCCAGAAGAACTCGGCGAAGCATTCTTGGTGCAGGCTTACGAGCTGGTTTAGGTCGGAGGCTGCTCCCCTCGTGCTCGATACTTGGATCTTCTCGCTGAGGAGGAGGTAGGCTGTCTCCACCAGGCTGAGGACGAGGCCCTGCTCCCCTCTCCTCCCGAACCACTTGGCCTCGAGCTCGCCGGCTCCCTCCTCCTTGACGATGCTGGTGCACGTGTCCTCGTCGAAGGTTGCCGCGGTCCCCTGTTGCATCTCGACCCCCGTGGTTTTTGAATGGGGTTTCACGTTTATATTGCTACTAGGGGATCATATTTTGCTCGGTGTGTTCATGGGTATTCCTTACCCGGTGAGGGTTAGAGCCGTCTGGTGGGATGAGTCCTCGAGGAGGGTTTGCTGGATTAACACTCTCAAGCTCCCTCACTCCGAGGAGGTTGAGTGCAGCAGCGACCCGGTGAGGGTTGCTAAGGCGATAATTGACTTGGAGATAAGGGGTGCGCCGGCGATAGGTGTGGCTGCGGCGCTCGCCGTGGCGGCTTATGCTTGGAGCCTGGTGAGCGAGCCCCGGGATGTTTTCTACTCCAGGGTTCTCGAGGCTGTTTCGCTCCTCTGGCGTACTCGTCCCACGGCTCACAACCTCTTCCACGCCTTGGCCAGGGTTAGAAGGGTTTTATCCGAGTCGATGAGCAGGGGGCTGGGGCCTGTTGAAGCCGCTGGCGCCGTTGCCGACGAGGCCCTCAGGGTGTTGAGCGAAGATGTTTACTCGAACCTCTTGATCGGCGAGCACGGCTCACAGCTGGTCCCCGACGGTGCTACGATACTCACTCACTGCAACGCTGGAGCCCTCGCCACCTCGGCCCTCGGCACGGCTCACGCGGTGATAAGGGTCGCGTGGTATAAGGGGAAGAGGGTCAGGGTCATCGCTACTGAGACCCGCCCCGTCCTCCAGGGGGCTAGGCTCACGGTGTGGGAGCTGTCGAAGGAGGGGATCCCCGTCACCCTGGTGACGGACAACGCTGCCGGGTTCCTTCTGAGGAGGGGGATGGTCGACCTAGTCATCGTCGGCGCCGACAGGATCACGAGAGAAGGCTACGTCGTCAACAAGATTGGAACGTACATGATAGCTCTCGCAGCCAAGAGGAACAACATACCATTCTACGTGGCCGCCCCGTCGAGCACCATAGACTTGGAGAGCAACATAGACGACGTAGTCATAGAGGAGAGAAACCCCGGCGAGGTGAAATACGTAATGGGCAAGCTCATAACCCTGGAAGACGCTCCCGCCCTGAACTACGCCTTCGACATAACCGACCCAGACCTAGTCACAGCGATAATAACCGAGAAAGGAGTAATCCACCCCCCATTCCACGAAAACCTGAAGAAAACCCTGGAGAAATAACAAGCAAGCCAAGCATCCCCAATAAACTAAACACGAGCAAGAGCCTCCAAGAAATACGCGAAGACCATATAAACGAGCTTCCTCAAGCAACTAGTGAAGCCCCAACCGGTAGAGAACATCTTTCAATTTTTCTCTATTGTTTCATTTTTTTGAGACTAATAAGAGTCATACCCACCCGTGTCAACTTTCAATTTTTCTCTATTGTTTCGTACTTGTTAGTGCTAAAGCATTTCCCGCTTCAGTCGAAGACTTTCAATTTTTCTCTATTGTTTCGCCGCGTCAAAAGCTATATACCAAAACAAAAGAAATACTTTCAATTTTTCTCTATTGTTTCCATAGAGCTCTCACTAGCCACCGATTCGCAGTCTCTAACTTTCAATTTTTCTCTATTGTTTCAGTGATTGAGCGCAGAGTAGATCAAAATTACCAGATATACGTCTTTCAATTTTTCTCTATTGTTTCACGGTCAGGTTAACTACAGGCGGGACCTCCAGCGGATCACCAGGCTTTCAATTTTTCTCTATTGTTTCTGGCTTGATGGCTTGGATGAGGGTGTTGTTGCTGTTAGTGTCTTTCAATTTTTCTCTATTGTTTCCTCACGCTTCTACATATCTTGTTGTTTAGAACTAGATACTGGCTTTCAATTTTTCTCTATTGTTTCGAGAAGTCGCCTATGGTAAACGACCCCCTCAAGCGACAGCCTGTCTTTCAATTTTTCTCTATTGTTTCGGATATGGATAAACGATCGCCACCCGTTCAGGGACAAGATAGTGCTTTCAATTTTTCTCTATTGTTTCTTAATATCTAGGGTTGCAAACAACGGCCAGATCTTTGTCCCCGCTTTCAATTTTTCTCTATTGTTTCCAATAAACCCTAGGGTAAACAGGCGTGTCCAGGTAATATACTTCTTTCAATTTTTCTCTATTGTTTCGGGGATAGCCGACTATACTGAGTTCTTAAACGAATACACCTCTTTCAATTTTTCTCTATTGTTTCCGGTTTGACTGCTTCCATCAGTGAACCACGCGGTTATATTAACCTTTCAATTTTTCTCTATTGTTTCGTGAGGGCTAGTGAGCGAGAGGCGTGATGAGAAACTGCCCCCTTTCAATTTTTCTCTATTGTTTCATCTCGATCATAGTCGAGGGCAACAGATACTACAGCGTTAGCGCTTTCAATTTTTCTCTATTGTTTCTGAGGATCACGCTCTTGAGTGTTACTATCAAGAGGGGGATAAACTTTCAATTTTTCTCTATTGTTTCACCACTAGCCACTAAACCCTCTAAGGGCAGAGGCTCTGAGAACTTTCAATTTTTCTCTATTGTTTCAGCCTTGAACAATGTGAAGACTCGCCTTATTATGTAATAAACTTTCAATTTTTCTCTATTGTTTCTTTGTGTTTTTTTTTGTTTTTTTGTGTTTTTCTTGAAAAAACTTTCAATTTTTCTCTATTGTTTCATGGTCATGACCATCACCATTAGCATCATGTTCATCATTCTTTCAATTTTTCTCTATTGTTTCCATGATCGACACTTTATCAACAATAATGCTGATCGAGGGCTACTTTCAATTTTTCTCTATTGTTTCACTCACATTATCCTTCTCGTAAACTTCAGTCTTGAACGACTTTCAATTTTTCTCTATTGTTTCTGAGATACAGCGTGGTGTCGAAAAAGCTGAAGAAAATATCAGGAAGGCAATGACTTTCAATTTTTCTCTATTGTTTCCAAACAAGACCACGGTGTTCGATAAAGACAACTTCGTCCTCTTTCAATTTTTCTCTATTGTTTCCTTCAAAATAAGAGTATTCCAATTCTCGATGGGGGGTTATCTTTCAATTTTTCTCTATTGTTTCCGACTGTATAGACGCTGATTACGAGCCTGGTCTTTCCCTTTCAATTTTTCTCTATTGTTTCTCATTATACGTGGAAAACCGTTAAGCGAATACTATGATAGCGCTTTCAATTTTTCTCTATTGTTTCCCAGGCCTTGAGGAAGGCCCTCGCATACATCCGCGTAAGCCGTGCTTTCAATTTTTCTCTATTGTTTCCTGAGGCACCGTTCTAGTAGAAAATACATAGTCCTGTGCTTTCAATTTTTCTCTATTGTTTCAAAATACTTCTTGAGCTGTGTTATCTCGTACTGGTTGAGACTTTCAATTTTTCTCTATTGTTTCTTCATCTGCAAGGGAGACACAGCTACTGCGAAGGTTAAGGACCTTTCAATTTTTCTCTATTGTTTCACGCATCAAAACAGTTGCACACCCTTTTTTGTATAATAGCTTTCAATTTTTCTCTATTGTTTCAGTTTTATTTGACAAACTTCTGGCAACATCAACCCATCTTTCAATTTTTCTCTATTGTTTCAGAATGTATGAAGATATCATATATGTTAATATATATGATATTGCCTTTCAATTTTTCTCTATTGTTTCCCAGTTTCTAACCCCATATAGGGGGTACTTTTCGAAAAGCTTTCAATTTTTCTCTATTGTTTCAAGGAAATATTGCTCGACTTAGAGCTTGCAAAAGAGCTACTAGACTTTCAATTTTTCTCTATTGTTTCACGGCGAACCCTTGAGGCCCTCGGGCGATTGAGGAAGCACTTTCAATTTTTCTCTATTGTTTCACAGACTTGGGGCTGTTGATGCTGACGGCGGGGGTTGAACCTTTCAATTTTTCTCTATTGTTTCTTGAAGATATGGGGGCTTGACTCACGCCACGAAAAAACCTTTCAATTTTTCTCTATTGTTTCATACGGGGTTGGCACACTGTTATGGAGCATGATACAGATATCTTTCAATTTTTCTCTATTGTTTCCACCAACTACCTTGCTGTAGTTCTCTTCTTGCTTAGCACTCCCTTTCAATTTTTCTCTATTGTTTCATAAGCCCACTGGAATTCATTGAGGAGGTGAGAAAAAGTGAGCTTTCAATTTTTCTCTATTGTTTCTATTCCTTTATTTTTTAATTTATTCTCGAGGGTTTCGGCGACTTTCAATTTTTCTCTATTGTTTCCGGTCACATACGTCAAAGACTGCCAATATTTCAAAGATAACTTTCAATTTTTCTCTATTGTTTCTGTTTTTGGTTTTTGATTTGTTTATTTTGTTTTCCTCTATTTAAGTCTTTCCCCTGCCTCCTCTGTGGGCCCGGGTCCATGGGGTTG